>JAADGX010000292.1 GCA_013152135.1 Chlorobiota bacterium | reverse complement strand
AGCTTGCCGCAAATTCCTTTGCGAGGTGTCTTGAAGCGAATTTTCACGATCCGAAACTCTACGTGTTGTATGGAAGCACGTTGGAAAGACTTCGTGAACTCGATAAGGCGGAAAAAATTCTTCTTAGTGGAATTGATCGTTTTCCCGACAACCCGGAAGTGAAAATTGCGCTTGCATTTATCTACATCGGGAATGGAATAAAAAAAGACGAGGCTCGTAATCTTCTCGTGCAAGCAGAAAATAACGCCCTTGATGATCAACAGAAGGCGTTGATCCAGGAATTGAAAAAACATCTCTGAAATTCATGAAACAATTTTCTTCATACGCGGCACAATTGCTTGTCCGGCACAACCGTTGAAGCTCAGCTTCGTTTGAACGAAGTTATGCGTGAAGGTCGTCGCCGCCGCGGTTTTGATTTTTCTGCCGTAATTATGGTGCCGGGTGATGCCAAGGTGGGCATCGTTACGTTTTTCGTGATGTACCGGCCAACATTTGACGTGTTCCGTGCGTCCCAAAGTGTTGAAAGCTGCATGCAGATACGTGCTTTCAATTACGTTTCTTGACTATTCAGGCGATTCTTTCTTCAATAGCAGAAGGACGGCCGTCAAGCACGTGCCGCTTGCCGCCGCGGTGAGCATGCCAACGATCGCAGCGGTCTTCGAGTCGAAAGAAAGACCGATAATCTCACCGAGCAGCCATACGGCGAAGAGACTTGCGCCCAGGCTCACAACGATGCTTATGGGAACCAGCCACCAGAGTTTCTTCAAGATTGCGACTCCTTATTATCATGTGGAAAATGGTGGACGTTTTTGCTGTGCGATAATCACCGTAACTTCTCGGTGCCGGCCTCAGCGAAAAACGGAAAAAGACGAAGGAAGACATCTCGACGTTGGAACGTTCCAATCTTCACTACCTCCTCACCACGAGAGCCTGACATACAAGACCTAATTCCCATCTCCTTTTACTACCACGGTGATTTCGTTCGGCAGGCACGTGATACGCTGTCCGGGAGTAATGATGGGAGGATGTGCGACGCAAATCTTGTGACGGCACGCGGCATCAGTAATGGAAAATTTCCCGTTCTCGATTTTCACGCTCACGGGCCCGAGAGAACCCTCGACTTCAAAGGTGGCCGACTCGTGAAGAGGCGCCCGGCGCACCACCGTGTCGCGGTGGTATATCTCTATCGCGTTGCTCATGGGCGGCGTGAAATTCGAATACCGCACCAGGGTCGGGTCGTGGTGCATGCGCCGCAGGTCAAGCTCCTCTTCCATCGTGCGGAGCGCGGCGAAGAACAGCGATATGCCGTCGCGATGATCGCGGAGCCGGTCGTTCTCGAACAGCAGGATGCCGCCGGGAAAATCGCCGTGTAACACGCTTTGCCGCAGCCGGAGCATGTGTTCCCCGAAGAATTCACGCACGTTCTCGTTGACGAATTCCTCCACCGCGTCCGGGGCGTCGGTCAGGACAGTCAGGTCGACGTGGCGCAATTGTTTTTTCGGGCGGATGGGTTCGGGGGTTCTCTGTCGGAAAAGATCCCCGATGTTGAAGAACCCGGATCTGAAAAATTGCCTTCGATTCATAGTGTACCGTCGTGTCTGGGACATGGATGGCGGTTCTTCTCCGCCGGTAAAAATAACAATAATGTCGTATCTTAGTAGAGTAAAAACGCTTCTCATCCCGGTGCGGGAACGATTACGCCGGGCATATCGCAGCACAAAGACAACAATGACATGCCACGAGGGTTCACCATGATACGAATGTCACGCATTCTCTCCCCTGTCATAATACGCTTTTCGCGCGTGTTACCCGCGCTCTTTCTTGTTCTCGTACTTGCATCGGGGACCCGGGCCCAGCAAGCGACGACGGCCGTGGTCGACGCCGCGTCCATCTGGAACGCCGTTCACGGCGACACCGCGTTTTCCCACGAAGGAGAACGCGTTTTCCGCGTGAAAACGAACGTGATGGAGCAGTTCCGCGGCCACCCGGACCTGGTCCTGGAAAACGTCGCCCTGCCTACCGGCGAACGCGTTTCGCTCCGTCTCCGACGCTTCACCGTCTTCAGCGACGCCTCGGTCGTGGTAACCGGCACAAGCCGGGGGGACGTCCGCAGGCCGCTGCCGGATGTCGCGCTCTACAGGGGCGTAGTGGAAGGGCGCGAGCAATCATGGGCGTACCTGGCCGTGGATCGGAACGGTCTCAGCGGAACGGTGCGTTTCGCCGGCCGAGAGTTTTCCCTGGACATGTTGCCTTCCGCCACCTCTCGCTTGCTCATCGTCAGGGAGGTGATACCCGGCTCGCAACCGACGTTCTGCGGTATTACGGATCTGGACGAACTGGCAACCCAATCGCCTTCACCGAACCTCCTGTCCAAGACCGTCCCCGGGATCCTCGTCGACACGCTACTGGCCAAGGTGGCCATCGACGCGGATTACGAACTCTTCCAGCATTTCGCAGCGTGGAGGCGGCGGAGAACTACATCACCGCCCGCTTCGGGGAAGTCTCCGCCATCTACGAGCGGGACATTGCCATCAAGCTCGAGATGTCGTTCCTGCGTGTCTGGAATACGGTGAACGATCCGTACAACGCGACGACACTTGGCGCCGGGCTCAGCCAGCTCAAGAGCTACTGGTCGCAGAACATGGACAACGTGGATCGAACCCTGGCCGTCCTGCTTTCCCGGCACGCCCTGGAGGGATTCGGCGACGCGGTGACGGCGGGGCTGGCATCGCTGGACGCCTTGTGCAGCACGACGCGAGGTTATGCTTTTCAGCGACTGTCCAAGAACAACAACTTCACCAAGGGCAACACGGGCGTCATGGCCCACGAGATCGGGCACGTGTTCGGTTCGCGGCACACGCATTCCTGCTGGTGGAACCCGCCCATCGATTCCTGCGCCAAGGCGGAGGACGGCAACTGCTTTACCGGCACAAAGCAGATCAACGGCGAAATCATGAGCTATTGCAACCAGAAGACGAACGAATTCCGGGACCGCGTGGCGCCGTGGATCCGGTCACGGGCGGAAGCGGCACGATGCATCACCATTACCAGCAGCATCCGCAGCATCGTTCTCACCGCTCCTTCGGGTGGTGAATCGCTTTGCCAGGGCAGTGCGCTGGATATCACCTGGACCAGCACCGGCGTGGGATACATCACCATCGATCTCTCTGACGATAACGGGCAGACGTATTCGACCACGCTGGCAGACGAGGTACCCGCCAAGGCGCGAAGCTGGACGTGGCACGTGCCTCAGGATTTTCCGCCCGGGGCGGCCTACCGCATCCGCATTTCCGATTCGCGTGTGGGAACGCCCATCGCCGAGATGAGCGGCTCTTTTGAAATCAAGGTGGGGACGAAAATCACGAAGCAGCCCGTGGATCGTGTGCGGTGCGAGAACGAGGGCGTGGAGTTCGACGTGGCTGGCACCGGCTCCGGCACGATTACATACCAGTGGTACTTCAACAACAATCCCGTCGCCGGCGCTACCGCCGGCACGTTCAAGATTGACGTGGTAACCAAGGCGGACTCGGGAAATTATTTCTGCATTGTCAAGGGCGAGTGCGGCGAACAGAAATCGAACATCGTGACGCTCCGGGTGCTCCGCAAGCCGGTCATCGTCGCGCAGCCCGAGAACGCCGTGGGGTGTGGCGGCAAGCGGGTCGTGCTCCACATCGAGGTCGAAGGGGACGAGTTGCGCTTCCGGTGGTGGAAACGCAGTGCCCTCATGCAGGACGGGCCCATGGCCGACCTTGTGATCCCGGCGTACGACAACAACTGGGCGGGGCCGTATTTCTGCGAGATCGTTTCGCCCTGCGGCAACGTCATGAGCAAGGTCGCGTTCATCACCACGGGTTCACCCGCCATTTCCGTTGGTCAACCCGCGGCGGGAGACTCATACGTTCGTGGCGACAGCATTACCATTGCCTGGTCGGCTACGTGCGTGGACAACGTGAGGCTGGAATTTTCTTCCGACGGCGGGAACACGTGGACGGCCATCGTTCTCTCCGTGCGCGCCGCCTCGGGTCGCTACAAATGGAAGCTCCCCGACGCGCCAACCGACAAGGCCCGCGTGCGTGTCATCAGCACGACCAATTCCTCGGTACTGGCGGAATCCGGCGACTTTTCCATCACCGGTCCGCCATCGTTGACGATCTCCACGACCACGCTGAACTTCGGCGACGTGGGGGTGGGCAAATCGAAGCAGATGAAGGTAGTGCTTCGGAACACCGGATCGGGACGCC
>JAADGX010000321.1 GCA_013152135.1 Chlorobiota bacterium | reverse complement strand
GACCTACCGCGACGACGTGGAAGGCCTCGACGCTTCCATCCTCATGCATCCCAGGGTGTGGGAAGCCTCCGGCCACGTGGAAAACTTCACCGATCCCATGGTGGACTGCAAGCAGTGCAAGTCACGCTTCCGCCTCGACGTGCTCCTCACCGAGCTGTCGAAGAAAGCCCGGCGAAAGATCATCCAGGACCTGGCGGCAAACGCGGGCGAACTGTCCGCGTCCATTCCCGGTTTCGGCGCCGTGACGGACGCCCTCGCGGCGGGCGTGCAAAAGGTGCAGCCGGACAAGACGCTGGACGAGATCGCGGCCGGTGGCGAGCCCGCCTTGCGCAACTTCGCCAAGGCGCTGGCCGAGGGACACGAGGACGAGGCCCGGGACGTGCTGGAAGCGGCGGCGTTTATTCCTCCCGTCATCGAACGCCTCTCCGCTGCGGGACTGCTACGCTGCCCCAACTGCGGCGCCGAGCAATCGTTCACCGCCCCGCGGACGTTCAACCTCATGTTCAAGACCTTCATCGGTCCCGTGGAAGACGACAGCGCGGTGGTGTTCCTGCGGCCGGAAACCGCCCAGGGCATTTTCGTGGATTTCCTCTCCGTGCTCCAGGGCACCCGCCAGAAAGTGCCCTTCGGCATCGCCCAGGTGGGCAAGGCCTTCCGCAACGAGATCAACACGAAGAACTTCCTGTTCCGGACGCGGGAGTTCGAGCAGATGGAAATGGAATTCTTCGTACGGCCCGGCAACGACGAGGAGTGGTACGAGCGGTGGAGGGAGGAGCGGTTCGCGTGGTTCCTGTCCCTGGGCATGAACGCGGAGCGCCTGCCCTTCGCCGAGCACCCGCAGGACAAGCTGGCCCATTACGCCAAGAAAGCGGTGGACATCGAGTACCACTTCCCCTTCGGGTGGGGCGAGATCGAGGGCATCCACAACCGCACCGACTACGACCTGCGACGGCACCAGGAATTCTCGGGCAAGAGCATGGAATACTTCGACGCCGACACGCAGGACAGGTACGTCCCCTACGTCATCGAAACCTCGGCGGGAGCGAGCCGGTCGCTCATGGCGTTCCTGGCAGACGCCTACCGCGAGGAGGAGGTCAAGGACGAAACGCGCGTGGTGATGGGCTTCCATCCCCGCCTGGCCCCGTACAAGGCGGCGATCCTCCCGCTGGTCAACCGCGACGGCATGGACGACGTCGCCCACAGGTTGTTCAAGGACTTGCAGGGCGAGCTGAAGGTCTTCTACGACGAAAGCGGCTCCATCGGCCGGCGCTACAGGCGGCAGGACGAGGCGGGTACGCCTTACTGCCTCACGATCGACAGCCAGACCCTGGAGGACCAGACCGTCACCGTGCGGGAGCGAGATTCGATGACCCAGGAGCGCATCGGCATGGACAACGCCGCCCGGTATTTGCGCGAGAAGTTGCGGATATAAATCGGCGACAGGTGTTTCGGCGACGGGAGGCGAATCCTACAGGGTCTTACGATGATGGCTCTTCGGCAACGGGAGGGGAATCCTTTATAACCCCTCGATGGACACTACGAGAATTCCAATTTATATACTCATCAACGGTAATCGAAACCAACTTCCAGTTTCGGTGATGTCTTGGAACTGTTCCAGTTTGTCGATATGTATTCCCGGAAGGCCCTTGTACCGTTTTTATCCTCAGTCCATGACTTATCTACAACTTTTATGACATATGCGGAAACGCCGGGTCCTTTTACCTTATAATACACAACCGGCAATTCATTATCTCTTCGAGGAGTCGCAATAAAAAGGGGAATATTCCGTAGTTCAATTTTAGTACTCCATTTTTCCACCGTTTCACTTGGCCCATCATAACTCAACTCATAATAGTACTCTCCTGAGATTGAATTTAACCACTTTCCATCTGAGGACACTGAACCGCTTTTAACATTTCTCTCAACGTGAATATTATTCCAACCGTCTTTCCATCTTCGTTCAATTGTTTGGGAAAATGATTGGCCATTCCACGATACGTGCTCTGTTGATAGCATAGAGTCGGAAGCGCCTGGAACAGAGATCGGTAATGCGTACGTTCCGTCATTGAATATATGTTCGGCATAGAGCGATAAATAAACCTCGTTGCACTCGTGAAGGATGGCAAGAACATCCAGCGAGGACACTGTGACTTCATCAGACTTGACGTAAATTCCTCCAAAGCCGATCTCCGCCCTCACCTTGTCGTTTTCCGACAATGTCAGGTTCTCAACCGTGAACGCGCCGGACGGATCGACCTGTACTTTTTGAACGATCTTGCCGTTTACGAACACCGTCACTTCACCCTGGTAGGTCAGCGTGTTCGCGTACTCGCCGGTCGTTTTATGTGTAACCTTGCCCTCCACCAGTCCATCCGGCGTCGCTTTCTCGACCTTGACCTCGAGGGCAGGCATGAACAGCCGGATCAGGTGCCCGCCTCCGCGATGTTCGGCATCAAGGCGGCGGCCTGTGATTCCACGCACTCCACGTCGATGTAGGGATACCCGCGGAGAGAAAACCAGCTCTTGTCCCTGCACATCTTCACGCGCTGCCCGCCGGGTAATGTCTGGTAAAAGGTGTAATCCACGGCGTCGTACACCAACTTGTCCAGTTTCGGCGAAGGATACGCGGGTCGGTCGTCTATGATCGGCGTGATCTTCTTGACTCCCATGCCACTGATGGTCTGGTTCGTGAAAAAGTGCTTGTTCGTGAACCGCGCCATGGTCTCGAACACCTCGTCCGCGGACGTGGCGGCGCGGCAGGATGATTTCAACGCCGGATCAACCGCGCCTCCCTTGTACGTCGCGGCATACGACGGCTTCACGAGTTCCTCGAACGGATCAGGATCGCCCAGGGCGGCTCGATACTTCCAGCTGACCGGCGCGGCATGGCTGTCGTTGCGCACGTGCGGCGGGCATCCCATGTCGGCGATCAGGTGGAGGGTTTCGCCCAGGCACCGCCACGCGCGGGCCATGTAGTCGTCGCGCTTCGCCCTGTCGCTCGTGGTCAGGGCTTTCACCATCCACTCTTTGCCCTTGTCCCAGGTCCAGGAATTATCCCGGTGATGCAGCGCCCAGTCCATGGCGTCGATACGCGGGTTGATCCCGTTGTTGTTGATGATGAATTCCCAGTTCGTTCCACGGTTGGTCAGGTACTTCTTCCCGCCGTCGATCCCGAGCGGGTCGTAGAAATGCCGCAACGCAGCGGGCACCTCGGGTTCGTCCGCCGAGTACCCCCCGTGTTTCAACCATTCCTTCGGCGTCTTCGACACCGTGGACGTGTTCATCGTGGAAGAAAAATATCCCGCACCCGTAACAGCCGGGCCGGAGAAGGTGTCGTTTCCGTCGAAGACGAAAATGTAATTCTTGAGATTCGCCGGTTGAACGAGGGCGTGAACGAACTTGTCAACGAATGCACCGAGAATCGTTTCCGAGATGGCGGGATGCATCTTCGTGTTTTCGTATCCCATGAGAAAGAGGGCGATGACGACGTACGTGGTTGCGCCAGCAAGCCAGGAAAGAGTGTGCCTGATTTTCATGACATCCTCCTAGAACCGCATGAGCTTCCAGGCACCGTCCTCCTGGAGAGCCAGGGTCAAGGTGTAACTGGAACCGTTGTCGGTATAGGAATACTCGGCGTAGTACTCCGAATACGTCTTCAGCGTTCTCGTCTGTATTACCTTCGAGAAAGCGGCCATGCGGTCCTGGATTCCGTCGAGTTCCTCGGCATAGAACGCCTTTGCTTCTTCGGTCAGGATTTCAGCCACCTTTTGCGGGTCGGCAGTGGCAAACGCCTCCTCGACCTTTTGCGCCCCCTCGTTGATAGCGGTTACGTCAACATTCGACGGCGGATCATCGTTTGGCCCGGCACCCCCATCGCCTTCGCTGCACGTGGCGAACATGTGCAAAACGGCAATCGTCAGGACACCAAGAATGAATGAGCGGAAGTATTGCATGTAGTCCTCCCGGCTTTTGAAAAATGTAATTCATGTATATGGGTACACGAACAGGAATATGCCGTCGTGAGAGGTGGATGCGTCGGTTGGTATGGGGTTTTTGATCTTGGATAACCTTTCTCCAGTTATCTTAAAAAAGGTACATAAAGAGCAAGAATAATCCTATTTCATGGGAGAAATCGAATAATACGGTCCTTTTCGGCGACGGGAGTCGCATCCTACATACTAAACGACCGGGGACTTGTTCGCTCCCCGGCCGTTTTT
>JAADGX010000193.1 GCA_013152135.1 Chlorobiota bacterium | reverse complement strand
GACTTACACGGGCACCCTCAGAAATCATGCCATAACTCGTTCTCCCGATTTTCGTTTTCGTGGGCGAATGAAGAACGACGAAACGTGAACATCAATCACGGTCGTGTGCGCGATATTCACGATCGGACAAGCCCCAGGCGCGGGTAGGGCCACGGGGCGAAACCACAACCTTGAATTTCCTCCCCTGCATGCGTACCTTAGATTTGCTTGAAGATGTATAGAGACTTGTGAACATGGGCAAAGCATCTTTGACGCAGTCGCCGAGAGATGTAAAAGCGTGGATTTGAAAGAAGTCTCCGCGGTGGAAAATGCATCGTCGTGCTGAGCGAAGTCGAAGCACGAGTTCAAAGCACAGTGAAAAAGAGACGAAAGACGCAGCAACATCACACGAAATCCAGTCAATAAAGGGAAACCATGTCGAAATTATCCGTTGCATTGCCGGTTCTCGGCTTGATCCTGTTCATGGCGTTCATGAGTGGCTGCTCCAGGGGTGAATCGGCGCAGGACCTGTTCACAAAGGCCCAGGAGGCGCTTTCGCGGCAGGACACTGCCGCCGTATTGGCGAACCTGAATACCATTCTTGAGGACTATCCGGATTCCGCGGCCGCTCCGGCAGCGCTGTACTTCCTGGCCGGACTGGAGCAAGGTACGGGGGCGGACCTGGAAAAAGCCGTCGGCCACCTGGAGCGGATTATCAACGATTACCCGGAAAGCGAGGAGGCGCCCAAGGCCATGTTCCAGCTCGGCTTTTTGTACGCCAACACCCTTCACGACTTCGACAAAGCGGGAAAATACTACCAGGAATTCCTGGACAAGTATCCCGAGAATGACCTGGCGCCCTCCGCCCGCTTCGAGCTCGATCACCTGGGTGAAGACCCGGACGTCGTGCTCCAGTCCATCCTCGCGCGTCGCCGGTCAGTAGGTTCGCATGAAAGACGCCCGTGCCTATCTTCGCCCCGAAGTCGTTTCCCGCCTCTCGTCCATGGAGTTGCGCGCGCGCCTCGTGGTAGAGGGATTCATCACCGGTCTTCACAAGAGCCCGTACCACGGTTTCAGCGTGGAGTTTGCAGAGCACCGCCAGTACATGCCCGGCGACGAGATCCGCCGCATCGACTGGAAGATCTACGGCCGCACCGATCGCTACTACATCAAGCAATTCGAGGAAGAGACCAACCTGAAATCCTACCTGCTGCTGGACGCCAGCCGTTCGATGGCCTACAAGGAGGAAGGCGCGGTAACCAAGCTCCAGTACGCCTCGTACCTGTCCGCCGCCCTCGCCTATCTCATGATACGGCAGCAGGACGCGGTGGGCCTGGTGGTCTACGATGAAAAGGTGCGCCGGTACCTTCCTCCACACAGCACGAAAGGGTATCTCCAGACCCTGCTGCTCGAACTCCAGGCCACCGGGGCGGAAAACGCCACCGGCACGGCCGCCGCGCTCAACAGCATCGCGGAGCGCATCAAGCGACGTGGGCTCGTCATCGTGTTCAGCGACCTGTTCGACGACCCGGCCGATGTCATGGGCGCTCTCAAGCACTTCCGCTACAATCAAAACGAGGTCATCCTGTTCCACATCCTCGATCCGCGGGAACGGAATTTCAACTTCGGGCGGGACGCCATCTTCAAGGACATGGAGAGCGGCGAACGCGTCATGACCCAGCCCTACCAGATCCAGCGGGCGTACCAGGAAGCGATTCAGGATTATATTTCATATTTTAAACGACAGTGCCGCGACCAGCAGATCGATTACGTCCTGTTGGACACGAGCGTTCCGTACGACGTGGCGTTACTGGAGTACCTGAAAAAACGCAAGCGCATTGGTGGATGATACATGCCGACTCATTGTTTTCATCAATATACAAGAGGTTTACCATGACATTCTGGCGAAACGCGTTCCTCGTTTTTCTCTTGGGAGCGTTCCTTGTGATCGGTGGATGCAGCAACGATGACGACAACTCGGTTGAACCCCAGGACACAACTGCTCCCAGTGTTTCCATTACTTCGCCAACACCAGGGGAAATCATCAGCAGCGACCAGATGCTGGTACTTGTTTCCGCGTCCGACGACGTCGGCGTCGTCAAGGTCGAATTGTACCTGGACAGAGCGACCACACCGGTCGCGTCCCTGACAAAGAGCCCGTGGCAGTTCGCCGTATCCCTGGCCGGGCTCGTGGACGGCGACCACACGGTGAAGGCCGCCGCCTACGATGCGGCAGGCAACAAGGGCATGTCCGTGTCCGTTACCTTCAAGAAGGGTCAACCTGCACCCAACGCGGTACAGAGGGTTGTTCTTTGCGAAATGTTTACCAACGCAGGCTGTGGTCCCTGCAAACCCGCCAATGAAGCCTACGAGCAGTACATTTCAAACCCCTTGGTGAACTCGCTCGTCGCAACCATCAAGTACCACGTGTGGTGGCCAAGTGCATCGGATATTTTTTATCTCGCCAATCCCAGCCAGGTGCAAACACGGACCAATTATTACTCGGTCAATTCCGCGCCCACGCTTCGCGTCAACGGCGACGTGGACGGAAGCTACGACTATCCAAAGTGGTCGGGTCTCATCGCGGGGCAAATGAAGAAGAAACCGGAAGTCAAGATCGATATAAAGAAAACGCTCAACAACGACGTCCTCCTCGTGGAAACCACGCTGACCGGTTTGGAGCAGCATTCGTATTCCGACCTGGTGTACTTCGTGGTACTGACTGAAACAAACTTGTTCTATTCCGGCGGCAACGGCGAGTTCGAACATTTCAACGTCATGCGGAAGATGCTCACCGGCGACCAGGGCGAGGCGGTAACCGTCAACAAGGACGACGTGGTGAGCAAATCCGTGCAGACAACGCTCGATTCCAAATGGAAAAAAGACAAGCTGGAAATCGTCGTGTTCGTGCAAAGTCGTTCGACCAAGCACGTGCTCCAGGCAGCCAAGCTGAAAGTCCAGTGAAAAAGCAGGAGCGGAACAACAGATCATCGATGATGCCATGAAGACACGAATCAAGATGATAACGCGGCTTCTCGCTACGGCGCTCTTCCTTTTCGCGGTATTGTTGCCGATATCGCTTTCCGCCCAGACGTTTTCCTTCACCCCACTCGATACGAGCGCCACTGGCGAGACCGGTACGGAGATAGCGGCCCACGCGGAGTTCCGCAACATGACCAACCAGCAGTTGAGCGTGACTATCACGCGCACCCGTAATGCACTTCCCGCCGGTTGGTCCTCCGCTTTCTGCCTGTTGAACTGCTACGCGCCGTTCACGGACGAGGCGGTGGAGATCGTCGAGCCCAACGCGGTCATCAAGTTTGCCATCTACTTCTACACCATGAAGGACTCGCATGGAACGGGGACGGTGGAGATACGCATCTCCGCCACCGACAACCCGGAGGAGAATTATACCGTCACCTTTCACGCCACAACGTCACCCTCGACG
>JAADGX010000331.1:2630-4967 GCA_013152135.1 Chlorobiota bacterium | reverse complement strand
ACCGTAGTGCGCATAAGATATATTATGTAAAGTTACAAATGGAGCAGTTCCTCCCCATTTTATCGATGCTGAATACAATTTGACAATCACTACCACCAGTCTTTTTTTCGCACGGGAATGATTTCCAACGGCAGGGATACCTGGTAATTTTCAGCAGGCGCTTTTTGCCAGTATTCACCGGTGATTGCACCGAAGCCCCGGACTTCGACGTACGCAACACCGGTCTTGATAATACCTTCATTTGCTTCGTAGGGATGAACGGCTATTTTCCCGTTTGGTGGAATTGTGTACCGGTCTTTGGACAGTTGCTTGCCCCGGTCGAGGTAAAACGTGATGGCAACGGTAACAGCCGAATCACCCCTCGCATTCGAGATGTAAAGCGACGCATCGACCTTGGGATCGGATACGAAATGCTGGCAAAGCAGCGCGCGGCCGCCTTTTCCTTCCGAGGCAGGCAAGGCGGTATTCAGCGGCGCAAGATCAGGATCGCGATAAAACTGCCAGTACTGCGCGGCGATTTTTCCGCCATCGGAAATTATTCGCAAACTGCCGGAAAACACTCGTTTTCCAAGCCGCTCGGCGGGATTGTAGTTTACTTTTCCAAATGTCGACAAGAAAAAAAAATCCTGGTCCACCAATGTCCCATCGTCAGAGTACAACAGCACATTGACAACGGGACCCGCTCCTTCCACGTCGGTGATAACGAGGTGCGATTCGTACCGCTCCGGATCGGAGCTGAAGTGATTAACGACAAGCTGATCGGAGACGCGAAGATTCTCGAACCGCTGCTGTGGTTGGGCCGTTACCCGTCCACAAGCGGTAAAAAGCACGCATATCCATATCAGCCGCCAGCCGTTGTTCACTGTAGATGTTTTTCCCGGAAAACAGGTTATCGGATTTTCGTCACGCCTTCCAGGGGCAATGCCACCTGGTACTTCTCTGATTGTGATGCCTGCCAGTACTCACCGGTAATTTTCCCTTTTCCAATAACCTCCACGTAGGCAGTACCGGTCATTCGCAGGCCGTGGGTCGCCTTGTAAGGATTGATGCGCACGATGCCGTTGGGCTGTATGACGAATTTCTTGCTCGAGGTTATTCCACCTTCATCGGAATAAAACTTTACCATGACCGTCGTGGGCCGGGTCGACATGGCGTTTGCCAGCACCAGCTCAGCGTCGATTTTCTTGTCGGACACGAAGTGCTGACACACCAGCTTATCGTACCCGTCGCCTTCCGCCGCCGGTACAGCGGTGTTCATGTAACCCATGCCCTCTTTCTTGTAAAACTGCCAGTACTGCCCGGCAATGTTCCCACCATCCGACGTCACACGAATGGTTCCTCGGAATTTTGGGTTTTGGTTGAAGCCAAACTGGTACTGGGTCAGGTAATCAGCAGGGTTGTAATTCAATTTCCCGAACGCATGCAAGGTCTCGAACCTTTCGTATATCAGCCTGCCATCCTCGTTGTAGATGGAAACCTTGACGTTTGGTCCCACCCCGTCAACATCGGTGATCACAAGATGCGTTTCCAATTCATCGGGATCGGAAATAAAATTATTGACGATAAGTGTTTTGCCAACCTGTGCGGAAAGCCAAACCGGACTCGCGAGGAGAAGTACCAGGATGGTGCGAATGAATCTGTGAATGCTCTGTTGCGACATGCAAACCCTCCAGTAGAAGTGTTCGGGGATTATGTTAAATATACGTATTAACGAAATAGGAAAAACGTTTTCCCGGAATTTCAATGAATGCCTCGGCATACCGGGATTCCGGAATGGTTATGCTCCGATAAGCGTTGAGACCGGAAACGTGGTGGATATAATCGATTTCGGCCAATTGAGATGAATATGCGCTCAGCGCGTTTATTTTCCTGTCAAATATTGAAGAAATATCAACCACCCGGTTCGGCAAGATGGCCGACCACACTTCGTAGGCGCGTACAATGCGCGGTAGATACGATAAATTCTTCAGAGCTGTCTCGGTTATCCTATTGAGCATTCGATGGTGCTGGTGCTCATCGAAAATCGTTGGAAGATACAAAACATGCGGCTCATACTCAAGCAGGAGCTTGCTCAGCCGCTCAACAGATTCCGTTTTATCCGGAAATTGTTGCGGGTCAATCCGGAGAAAAACCGGTTGATGTACGCCCAGACGGGACATTGCTTCCTGGCATTCCTCTTCCCGGATAGCCGCGGCACGCTCCGGTGGCTGTCCCGGTATGGAATCCCGGTTATCCGTTACAATTACGACAGTCACCTCCGCTCCCGATTCAACGTGCCGGATCATTGTTCCCCCCGCGCCGATGGTTTCGTCATCCGCGTGGGGAGCCAGTACAAGT
>JAADGX010000331.1:0-2562 GCA_013152135.1 Chlorobiota bacterium | reverse complement strand
TGTCCAGCCTTTTTCTATGGATGAAATCAAAGAGTTTCGACATGCTTGAAGACCGTTCGCGGTGATTTCAACATCAGTCGCATCTTTCCCAGTTGAAAACAAATCGAGGAGGCGCACTCCACTCCACCGGCATTTCGTATCGATGCCCTGGAGGGAATATTGCGCCGTTCAGCATAAACGACAACCTCTTCTCCGCCATTCTCAAAGTGCACCCTGGCTATTTCCGACAAGGTGCGAGTAAACAGCGCGTGGCCACGATATTGCTCGCGCGTAAAAACATCGTACACAATTGTCGTCGTATTCGGAAAAAAAACCAGCCTCGCCAACTCATCGATTGCCAGGGATCCATGCGCGGTCCAGGAGACGTGAGCCAGGTCACCATCAAGCCGGGCGCCCCAGGGGATGTGGCCGGCCGCAAATCGCTCCGAGTAGACGGAGCCGTGGATTTTCCCAAGAGGCCAAGATCTCATCAAAACATCCAAGTCGAGCATCGTCACCGCCCTCCTCCCTTGTTCCTCAGAAAGGATCAAGGATTCAGGCGTGATTCTGAAAAAGATGATGTGATTCAATGTAAGCAAAGCTATTGCTGCACGGCATTCAGCCGCTACGGGTGAGCTTCATGGGTTATGCAATCTCAAAGTCGACAACGCTTTCAATTTTCCTGCTTGATAAGGCTGTTGAACTTTAATTGATTATTGTAAATGTACCAGAAAGAAAACGTTCCGGCAATCAACCACACGATAAAAGAGCTCATGGCGGCTCCAATGCTCCCTAGATGCGTGATAAACAGGTAGTGCAACGTGAGCGTTACAACAAATTGAACGAGGTTGATCATCGCCACGACCTTGGTGTCTCCCATCGCCGTAATGAGGATGGTGATAGGATTGCCCAAAATCGTGAAAATATACCCGGCGAAGAGCCAGTCGATAATGGGGAGAGAGCCGGTTATATTCTTGAAAAACCAGGGAATGACAAGATGAAGAACGCCAAGATATATGAGAGATATGATTGAGACGGGAGCGGATATCTTCAATGTTTGCTTGACGTAGACCAGCATCTGCTCATGCGAGGTTATACCCATGGCCTTGGGGAAAAACAGCGTCGTCAACGAGCCGGCCATGACGACGAGAGGAATACTGAGGCGCCGTGCCGCGCTGTATAGTCCCACATCGGCGGAATTGTCCGTAATCAAGCCTGAAACCATGAACATGTCGATATGCTGAAGTATCATGATCGCCATATACGTCACGGCCAACCATTTCGTGAAGTGATATAACTCGACGATCAATTCTTTCCAGGGATAATGGATTCTCGCTGAAAACACCCGTGAGGCGAACAAGCCTAACGTACCCACAAACAATGGAATTATGGTGTATGCGATAAAAACCTGTTCGAGGGAAAAGATGCCCAGGTAAATGGTCACAAGTAAATACGAAAGCTTCGCGAATGCCTCGGTTATGCGCAGCCCGGTAAGAAGCTTGAAATTCTGCCGTGCCTGGAGCACGGCAATACTGAATTCGAAAAAGCCGGTGCCGAAAAGTCCGAATGAGAGCAGGCGCAATCCATGTTCGAGTGCATTGTTGTGGACGAGCAAAGTCGATATCCACGGCGCTGTAAAGTAAAGGATGACAGATGTAACGGGAATGATGAACCATTTACAGCGAAATGCCAGCCAGATGAATGATTGTGACCTCGCGGCGTCTGTCGTGTTGTAGAGGGAATAGAATCGGACGACTCCCTGGTGCAGGCCCAGATCCGTAAATTGGTTTACGACGGCGAGGATAGACAGGAAAACACCATAGTAACCTATTTCCTCGATGCTGATCAGCTTCAATAACAGGATGGAAATAGAGAACGTCATCACCTTGGCGATGATATCCCCGGTAAAGACGACGACTCCTTGCTTGGCGTATGTCGGCAGAACTTCCTTCCAGAACGAAAGCCTGTAGAAGTTACTTAATGTTATATTATTAAATGCTTTTAACACAATAAATACGACATGTACACTAATGCATATTCTTTATGGTATGAATAAGCGAATAAAGTTTGAACCCGATGCCGACATGGGCTGTGTGAATTAAATACTGGTCGAGTTCCTCACGTGAAGCATTGAATTCCGTTTTGTACCTCTCTTCGCCTTTAAGAAAATCGAAAGCATTGCAGCCTCTGTTTTTACAATGTTCAATCAAAAAATACAGGTTCAGAAGTCCTGGTCTCATTTCCTCGAACCCCTGGCTCATACCACTCAGAAAATAGTAAAAAACATCGCGATGGATGAATCCCATAACAATGCTCGCGACGTTACCTTCTTTTGAGAGAACTGAGCAGAATGTCTCGTCTTCCATTCGTTTTGCCATTTCATCAAAAAAAACGGTATTTCGGCTTATTTGAAAAAAACAGTTCGAACCGAATCTGTCTTTGCAGAGTTTTTTCAATATTTCCATATCCTCCGGGGAATGTGGCGCATGGATCATCCATTTCCATCCATCAGAAGAATGAAATTCCCGAAGGGCCTTTTTGAGACCTCGCCGCAGGTTGGGATGAAAACCCTCAATATCTGCG
>JAADGX010000235.1 GCA_013152135.1 Chlorobiota bacterium | reverse complement strand
GCGACGGGAGCATCGGCCAGGTTGCTGGGGTTGGAAAGTGAAACGAAGTACATGGGCTTTGGCGTTTCCGCCTGCGCAACGTGTGACGGGTTCTTCTTCAAGGACCTCGAGGTCGCCGTCGTGGGTGGAGGAGACACCGCCATGGAAGAAGCGATTTTTCTCACCAAGTTCGCTTCGAAGGTCACCGTCATCCACCGCCGGGACGAACTCCGCGCTTCCCACATCATGCAGAAGCGGGCGCAGAGCAATCCGAAGATCGAGTTCCGGCTGAACAGCGTGGTGGAAGAGATCCTGGGCACCGAAGAGAACGGAAGGAAGAAGGTCACCGGCTTGCGCCTCAAGGATACAAAGACGGGTGAAATCTCGGAAATGAACGTGGACGGTCTGTTCATCGGAATCGGTCACAGACCGAACACGGACCTGTTCAAAGGCGTCATCGAGATGGACGAAAAAGGATACATCATCACGAAGGCGAAATCCACCGCGACGAACCTGGACGGCGTTTTCGCCTGCGGTGATGTCCAGGACAGCAAGTACCGACAGGCGATTACCGCTGCCGGGACCGGCTGCATGGCGGCGATCGACGCCGAGAATCATCTTCAGACTCTCGAAGACCAGCAGTGACGGTCGACCTGTTCATTCCCTGCCTTACCGATCAACTGTTTCCGCGCAGTGGGATGAATATGGTCCGCGTTCTTGAACGCCTCGGTATTTCCGTACGATACAACCCCGCCCAGACGTGCTGCGGCCAGCCCGCTTTCAACGCCGGGTATCGCGACGACGCGCGGCATTTGGCCCGGCGCTTCATCGATTTGTTTTCCGACGCGGAGTACGTGGTTGCGCCGTCCGGTTCCTGCGTCACGATGGTCAAGGTGTTTTATCCCCGCCTGTTCGACCAGGGCGACGGGTACCGGGAACGCGCGACAGCGCTGGCGGAGCGGGTACACGAGTTTACATCCTTCCTGGTCGATGTCGTCGGTGTCGATGATGTCGGCGCAGCTTTCCGGGGCAAAGTGGCGTTGCACCATTCCTGTCACGGCTTGCGCGAGCTTGGCATTCAGGAGCAGCCCAGGGTTCTCCTCGAACACGTGCGTGGGCTGACACTGGTCGACCTGGAATTGAGTGACACCTGCTGTGGATTCGGAGGCACATTCGCAGTCAAATTTCCCGAGTTATCTTCAGCAATGGCCGAGCGGAAAGCGCAAGCCATCGAGTCTTCCGGCGCTGACGTGGTCACTGCCATCGATTCTTCCTGCCTGATGCAGATGGAAGGAGTGTTGAAAAAGCGGGGATCGCGTGTCCGCGCTCATCATATTGCCGACATACTTGCGTCGGAGGGGTGAGCGATGTCCTTCCACGTGCCCGTTGAGCCTCAAAATCTTCCTTCGCTTGTTCGCGAGCGGCTTGGCGACCAGGCATACAGGGCGAACGTTCTGCGCGCCACGGGGCTCTCCCTGGTCAAACGCGCCCGCGTGGTGACGGACTATCGTGACTGGGAGAACATGCGGGAAGCCGCGCATCACATCAAGGCGCTCGTCATGGATCATCTTCCCACGTACCTTCGTGAGTTCGAATCGCAGGCGCGCGCCGCCGGCGCCGAGGTGCTCTACGCCGAGGACGCCGCGGAGGCGAGACGACTCGTCGTCGATATCTGCGGGACGCACCGGGCGAATCTCGTGGTCAAGTCCAAGTCGATGGTCACCGAGGAAATTCATCTCGGACCTGAACTTACCGCCGCCGGAATCGAGACACTGGAAACCGATCTCGGAGAATACATCGTTCAGCTGGCCGGGGAAATTCCATCGCACATCACGGCGCCGGCCCTGCACAAGTCGCGGCAGGACATCGGGCATCTTTTTCAAAAGCGCCTCGGAGTGGAATACACCGAGGATCCCGAGCAACTTACCGCCATCGCACGCCGCGTCTTGCGTGAGAAATTCCTCCGTGCGGACGTCGGTATCTCGGGCGTGAACTTTGCCGTGGCCGATACGGGCGCGATATGCATCGTGGAAAACGAAGGCAACGCGCGGTTGAGCATATCGCTGCCGAAGGTGCACATCGCCGTCATGGGGATGGAGAAACTGCTGCCGGATACCGCGAGCCTGAGCCTGTTTTTGAAGATGCTCGCGCGCAGC
The DNA here is from genome assembly GCA_013152135.1 of Chlorobiota bacterium. Taxonomy (GTDB): domain Bacteria; phylum Bacteroidota; class Ignavibacteria; order SZUA-365; family JAADGX01; genus JAADGX01. Next base: position 1,253 of record JAADGX010000235.1, on the reverse strand, counting down.
GCCACCGGACAGAGGATGACCAGTTACACCTCGCTTATTCGCGGACCCCGGCGGTATGAGGAACAGGACGGGCCGGAGAAACTCTACATCGTGATCCTCGACAACGGTCGTTCCCGTATGCTGAAACGCCCTGAATTGCGCGAGGCATTGTATTGCATCCGGTGCGGCGCCTGTTTGAACACTTGTCCCGTATACCAGCTCATCGGCGGACACGGCTATGGCTCGGTCTATTCCGGTCCCATCGGGGCGGTGATAACACCGGCGCTGGAAGGATGTGCGGAAGCGCCGTATCATCCGTTTGCCTCTTCGCTCTGCGGAGCGTGCGCGGAAATATGCCCGGTCAAGATCGATCTGCATCACCTCCTGCTTCGACAGCGTGGAAACGCTGTCCAAAAGGGGAGGACTCCGTGGCTGGAACGGCTCCTGGTCCGTGGCTGGCGCTTGATCATGCAGTCGCCGGCTCTTTATCGATTGGCGGGAAGGATAGGATCATGCGATTCCTGGTCCCGCTGGCTTCAGATAAGGGAGGAAACCTGGTGGTCCCGCGGTGGTCCGTTCAAAGAGCCTTTCCATCGCCGCCGCGCCGGACATTCAAAGACCTTTGGCGCGGAAGGGAGGAGCGGATATGAGCGCGCGGGAAAGATTTTTCAGCAGTCTTGGCGCGGGCAAAGGGGAAATTCCGCCGGTCGAGGAAGTCCGCCGTATTCTCGCGTCGAAAGGCGGGAATGATATTCCACAACAGGACCTGGTACAGGTCTTCAGGGAACGTGTCATTGGGGCCGGAGGCAAGGTGTACCAGTGTGACGGCAATAATGAAATTCCCGGAATCCTCGCGACGGTCTGCCGGGAACATGGCCTGGAGCGGGTGGTTTTCGCTGATGACCTTGCTGAAAGCCGCGAGAAATTCCAGGCTGAAATAGAGTCCGGCGAGCGGTGGCATGGCGAAACCAGGTTGTCTTCACAAGTCGATCGCAATTACTACCAGGGTAGGACGATGGGAATCACATCCGCCCGTGCCGCCTTTGCTGATTCCGGCGCTGTTCTCGCAGTTGCAGGTGCGAATGAATCCCGCGTGGTCTCTCTTCTTCCCCTGGTGCATGTCTGTCTTGTCGACGTGAACAGTATTCATCCTGACCTGGACGATGCATTGAGCCTGGTGGGTGATTTTCTGAAAGGGGACGGGCCGTCGGCGCTGACTTTCATCGCCGGTCCGAGCAAGACGGCGGATATTGAGAAGATCCTTGTAGAAGGAG
>JAADGX010000140.1 GCA_013152135.1 Chlorobiota bacterium | reverse complement strand
GGGGTATTTCATGGAGAAAACTTACAACCCGGTGGCGCCAAATCCAATCCGATTGCATTTCCACGCCGTCTTGAGTAGCTTGCACGGTTGAAATGGGGAATGAAACCATAGATATTTTTCTGAAATATACCTCGGCGCAACGGCATGGATAAACTGCGGGTCGGTGTATTGTTCGGTGGAAGGTCCGGCGAACACGAAGTCTCTCTCGTTTCCGCCGCATCCGTTATCGACGCTCTCGACCCGGAAAAATACGAGGTCATCCCGATCGGCATCACCAGGGAAGGGCGCTGGTTGGCCGGAGCCGGGGCGTATGAAGCCTTGATGGAAGGTGGTGCGGTGCGGCTGGAGCTGGAGCGGTATATCCTGCCCGAAACGGGAAGGAACGAACTGACGGCCCCGCGTCCATTCGTGAAGCCGCTCCCGGTTGACGTGATATTTCCCGTTCTGCACGGCCCGTTCGGCGAGGACGGGACGATCCAGGGATTGCTGGAGCTGGCGGACATCCCTTTCGTGGGCGCGGGGGTGCTTGGATCCGCCGTGGGTATGGACAAGGACGTGCAGAAGCGTCTCTTGCGGGACGCAGGAATCCCCGTGGTTCCCTTCATGGCCGTGCGGGCACGTGACGTGGAAAAAAAACTTGCTTCCGTTGAAGAGAGCATAGGTTTTCCCTGTTTCGTAAAGCCGGCGAACCTCGGTTCCGGCCTGGGAATCAGCAAAGTCCGGACCCGCGGCGAGCTGGATGCGGCCGTGAAACACGCCATGGCGCCATGGAGTTCGATTCGAAAATCGTGATCGAGAAAGCCGTTCCCCGCGCCAGGGAAATCGAGTGCGCTGTGCTGGGGAATGAAAACCCCCTGCCTTCAATACCCGGCGAAGTGATTGCTTCCAACGAGTTTTACGACTACGATGCCAAGTACGTGGACGGGAAGTCGGAATTGAGAATTCCCGCGCCTCTCGATGACGACATGACGCAGCGCGTGCGCGGCATGGCCGTGGCCGTCTTTTCCTGCCTGGATTGCGAAGGAATGGCCCGCGTCGATTTCCTGCTCGATTCATCGACGAATGCGCTGTTCGTGAACGAGATCAACACCATTCCCGGTTTTACCTCCATAAGCATGTACCCGAAATTGTTCGACGCCATCGGCATCCCGTACACTGAGCTCATCGATCGTTTGATCGAGCTGGCCATATCACGCGCGGAACGCCGCCGCAAGCTTCGCACGGACTATCGACCACGCCGTCAATGGCACAAGGACAGGAATGAGTGAAACACGGAAGTACTGGGATGAGCGCTACCGCAGCGGGATGACGGGCTGGGATACCGGCGCGGAAACGCCCGCTTTCCGGTCTTGGCTCGAACGTCATCCTGAAATTCACGGTCGCGCGTTCGTCCCCGGATGCGGTTACGGACACGATGCGCTCATGCTGGCGCGGCTTGGCTTCGAGGTAACCGCGGTGGATGTTTCCGACATCGCTCTCAGCCGCTTGCGGCGGGCGGCGGACGCGGAACACCTGTGCGTCGAAACGCTGAACGAAGATTTCTTCCATCTCCCGGAACCGCTCTCGGGCGCGTTCGACCTGGCGCTGGAATACACGTCGTACTGCGCGATCGATCCGGCGCGTCGTCGCGAATACGTCGAAGTCCTGGTCTCGGTCTTGAAACCCGGCGGAGTGCTCGTGGCGTTGCTGTTTCCCATCGGCTGGAAGGAAGGGGGGCCGCCTCACGCGGTGGACGTGCGAGAATTTCATTCGCTTCTTCCCTCCGGAGGGGAAATCCTGGAAGACTACTGGCCGGAAGACAGCATTCCCCCGCGGAAGGGCCGCGAGAAAATGCTGGCGTGGCGGAAAACCGCGGGTCTTTCAAACGGATGATCCTTCGCATCAATTACCGATGGCGCACCCTGAATAATTCCTCCTTACAACCAACGCCTGAATGATGCAGCAAGATATCCTTACCATCGTTCACGAAGCACAGTCGTACGTCTGGGGCGTGCCCCTTCTCGTCCTGCTTGTCGGCACCGGCGTGTACCTGACCTTCCGTTTGCGCGTCCAGTTTCACGCCTTGTGGCATTCCCTCTACCTGGCCCTGATCAAGCGCAAGGAAGCGGGTGACTCCCCCGGGGACATCACGCATTTCCAGGCGCTGATGACCGCTCTCGCGGCGACCGTGGGCACCGGGAACATCGCCGGGGTCGCGACCGCCATCGCCGTGGGCGGACCGGGGGCGCTGTTCTGGATGTGGGTGACGGGACTGGTGGGAATGGCTACGAAGTACTCCGAGGCCCTCCTGGGAGTGAAGTACCGCGTGGTGGATGAAAACGGCGCCATGAGCGGCGGCCCCATGTACTACATTGCCCGCGGACTGGGGTGGAAATGGATGGGAGCCGTCTTCGCGGTGTTCGCTTCCATAGCCGCCTTTGGAATCGGCAACATGGTGCAATCGAACTCCGTGGCCGACGCGGTCAACGCTTCCTTCGGTGTTCCCGCCTGGTTTACCGGCGTCATACTGGCCGTGGCCACCGCCCTCGTTATTCTCGGGGGCATCAAGAGCATCGGCAGGGTGACCGGTTTCCTGGTGCCGTTCATGATTGTCGCCTACATGCTGGCAGCCATCGTGGTCACCATCTTGAACTACGAAGGCATCCCGCGGATTTTCACGCTCGTGTTCACCGATGCTTTCACGCCCTCAGCGGCCTCCGGCGGATTTCTCGGCGCCACCGTGATGCTGACCATCCGTTCCGGTGTGGCCCGCGGAGTATTTTCCAACGAATCCGGGTTTGGCAGCGCTTCCATTGCCGCCGCCGCCGCCCAGACGAAACACCCGGTCACCCAGGCCCTGGTTTCCATGACACAGACGTTTATCGACACTATCGTCGTGTGCAGCCTGACCGGGTTCGTGATTATTTCTTCCGGCGTATGGGACAGCGGCCTGACGGGGGCGCAGTTGACCACACAAGCGTTCAGCCACGGCCTGCCCGGAAACAGCGGCGGCGTTATCGTCGCTCTCAGCCTTGTCTTTTTCGCGTATTCCACGATCCTGGGCTGGAGTTACTACGGCGAAAAATCCCTCGAGTACTTGTTCGGAACGAAACTCATCGTGCCCTACCGCGTGGTCTTCTGCGTGTTCGTCTTTTTCGGCGCGGTGTTCAAGCTCGAGCTGGTGTGGTCAATATCCGACGTCATGAACGGCCTCATGGCGTTTCCCAACCTTGTCGGCCTGCTGGGACTGGCGGGCGTCGTAGCGTCGGAAACCCGCTCGTATTTTGCGGCAAGAAAATAATCGGCGTTCGTTGAATCACAGTAACTTGATTGCTCATGCTGCGCAAACTGCCTCACGATGAAATACCGCGCTTGACCCTCGAAGAAGCCCGGCACAGCGAGCGCCACCCGGTGTACGTCGTGCTCGACAACGTGCGCAGCGCCTATAACGTCGGCTCCATATTCCGGACCTGTGACGGCGCGGGAGTCGCGGGGTTGTACCTGTGCGGGTATACGCCGCATCCGCCGCACAAGGAGATTGCCAAGACCGCTCTTACCGCCGTGGACAGCGTACCCTGGGAGTTCCATCCTTCGATCGAAAAACTTCTGCGCGAGCTTAAAGCGCGGAACGTCACGATTGCGCCGGTGGAAATAGCACGCCCCAGCAAACCCTATACGGAACTGGACCGTCGCGATTATCCCGTCGCGCTGGTTTTTGGAAACGAAATCGTCGGCGTCTCTCCCGAAGTGCTGGAACTGGCGGATTTCGCGCTGGAAATACCCATGTACGGCATCAAACAGTCGCTCAACGTGGCGGTGGCGGCGGGAATCGCGGTCTTTGAAGCGATCCGTGTTTTCAAGGAGAACCGGGACTATCCCGGTGACAGATGAGAGAATCCCACGTAGGACGGCGTCCCTGCTGTGCGCCGCTGTTCGCCATTGCCGGACGCCGGTGTTTTTCATAGGTTCACCATGATGCCGTTTCGATTGCACATTCAATTCGTCCTTCCAGCGGCCTGCCTTGGCGTGCTGCTGTATGCGGCTCACGGTTTCGCTCAGGACCGGGATACCACCGCGACGATGGCGCTTGATACGCTGCGCACAGTCGACACGCTTGCCGTCTACCCTCGCAAGAATTCCGTGGATACCCTTATCACGTACACCGCCCGCGATTCGATCGTGTACAGGTTGAGTGATAAGATCATGGACATGTACGGAAAAAGCGAGATCACGTACGGGAATTTCAATCTCAAGGCGGAGCGGATCACCATCGATTGGGAAACGTCCAATCTTTATGCCAAGGGCATCCCCGACACGACGTCGACCGATTCGACGGCGCTTATCGGAACCCCCGTCTTCAAGGACGCCGGGACCGAGTACGCCGGCGAGGAAATGACCTACAATTTCAGGTCCCGGCAGGGAACCATCACCAATGCGAGGACGAAAATCGAGGAAGGCTATTACCTGGGGGAGCGCATCAAGCGCATGAACGACGAGATCTTCTACATCCGCAACGGACGCTATACGACTTGCGATAACCCCCGTCACCAGCACTATTACTTTCTCGGTCCGAAGATGGAAGTTATTCCCCAGGAACTCATCGTTGCCGAGCCGATCATTTTCTATATCGAGGACGTTCCCTTGTTCGCTTTGCCGTTCGCTCTTTTTCAAAGCCAGGGAGGGAGGTCATCGGGGCTGGTGATACCCACGTTCGGCGAAGTCTTCGGCCGCGGAAAATATCTCAAGGGCTTCGGGTATTACTGGGCGCTCAGCGACTACATGGATATACGTTTCACCGGCGACTACTATTTCAAGGGAGGCTACCAGGTCAACACCTTTTTCCGTTACAACCTCCGGTACAATTTTTCGGGATCGGTCAGCGCATCCTACGGGCGCCAGCAGTTCCGGGTGGGGGATTACCGCCAGGCCGACGACCAACCCCAGACGGATTTCTTCGTCTCGCTCCAGCATTCCCAGGAAATCGATCCCACCTCGCGGCTGGTCGTGGATTTCCGTTTCACCAGTGATTCCTATTACAACAATTTCAGCACCAACCTCAATGAGTTGATTCAGCAGAACGCCGTTTCCAACGCGACGTATTCCAAGACCTGGGAAGGCACAAATCGCAGCATCACCGTCAACGTCTCCCGCGACCAGAACCTGCGCACGGGGGAGGTGACGGACGTCCTTCCCAATCTCAGCTTCAACCAATCCCAGATATATCCATTCCGGGCCCGCGGGTCGTTCGGGGAGAAATGGTACGAACAGATCGGCGTCAACTACTCCGCCTCGTTGCTGAACCGCCGCAGGGAAGTCCTCGTTGCGCCTGACACGGTGGATGCGTTCAACGTCATCGACCGGCGGGGGATACAGCACAATATCAGCATCAACGCGAGTCCCAAGGTCGGGTACTTCTCCATTTCCCCCAGCATTCGCATCACGGAGAAATGGTACGATCACGCGGTGGAACGCGCTTTTTCCCCGAGCGATTCCAGCGTCTCCGAAGTGGAGGTCAACCGGTTCGCCGCCCTGCATACGTTTTCGACCAGCCTTGGCATGTCCACCAAGCTGTATGGCCTTTTTACGCCGGGCATCTGGGGAATAAAGGGCATACGGCACCAGCTCGTGCCCAACGTCAGCTACACGTTTCAGCCGGATTTCTCCGACCCGTCGTGGGGATACTACAAGTCGTACACGGACGAGAGGGGGAGCGAGGTGTGGTACGATCCGTACTCGGGCGAGGTGTTCGGAGGCGTTCCCCGCGGCGAACAACAGGCGTTGAATCTCGGTCTCAGCAACATCTTCGAAATGAAGCTCGGCCCGGCGGAAGGCGACACCACGGAAACAGACCGGAAGTTTCAGCTTCTCAACATGTCGGCATCCATGGGATACAATTTCGCCGCCGACAGCATGCGCCTGTCGGACCTCCGCGTCAGCTACCGGACAAGCATCGGGCAATTGCTGGACATCAACGGGGGCGCCTCGTTCTCGCCCTACGTGTTCGAAACCGGCGGCGAGGCGCCGGGCCTGCGTAGCGCCTACCTGTGGGACGCGGGACAAGGATTTCTGCGCATGACCTCGTTCAACATCTCCCTGTCCACTTCTCTGAGCAGCGACCAGTTCCAGGAAGAATCCCCGCCCGTCCAGGATACGACCGTATCGTCTCCGCCGAAGAGTCCCGCCGTCGAGTACGGCATCCGGGCGCCCTGGAGCGTGGCCCTGGGCTGGGATTACAGCATCAACCAGTCGGATCCCACGCGCAAGTACAAGAACGCTTCCTTCCGCGCTTCGTTCAACGTCCGCCTGGCGGAGGTCTGGAACATCTCCGCTTCCGGTTATTTCGACCTGGTGCAAAAGGAATTCGGCGCGCCCCAGATCAACATTTCACGCGATCTCCACTGCTGGGAAATGAACTTTACCTGGGTTCCTCTTGGTCCGTATCGTTACTTTGCCTTCATCATTCGGATCAAGGCTCCGCAGCTTCGCGACATCAAGCTGGAGAAGAGAGGGAGCGCGCGTGGTGTCTTTTGATCGGTCTTCCGAACGCCGGATTGTCCCGAATCGTTTCCTTTTCATACTTTGCTTTCT
>JAADGX010000036.1:5950-6506 GCA_013152135.1 Chlorobiota bacterium | reverse complement strand
ATCACCGGTACCGTTAAGCGACTCGAGGATCGCGCCGGACTTTTCCCTGGTTCGGGCGGATGGTGGCACGATGGGGATCGGAGACCTGCGGGGGAAGGTCGTGATTCTTGATTTCTGGGCCACGTGGTGCGCGCCGTGTAAACGGGAAATCCCGGATTTCATTGATTTGCAGAAGACCTATGGCGACCAGGGCCTTGTAGTGATGGGAGTAGCCCTCGATAAGCGGGATGCCGTGGATGCGTTCATCGAACAGCAAGGGATCAACTACCCGATTCTCTATGGAAATGAAAACGTCTCCCAGCTTTACGGAGGAATCACGGGAATTCCGACAACGTTTATTATTGACCGGGATGGCTTCATCCAGGAAAAGTTCGTTGGGTACCGCCCGCGCAAGACCTTCGAGGAAGCGATAAAGAAATTATTATAGCAGCCAAAGCCATAGCGCTTTCGAAGCTGGTACACAGCTCCATCGCATAGGGCTGAGAGCTTTCCATTACCCAAAGCATTTTCATAGTAGCGCGTCCCGTCCAAAGGGGTTTTTGTAATCGGCGGGTTG
>JAADGX010000036.1:0-5945 GCA_013152135.1 Chlorobiota bacterium | reverse complement strand
TACATTTCCTGCTGATCTTGTGCAGTGACAACGCTGCTCCTATCAGCCAATCACAGGAAATTGACATGACCGTTCCGTTCTTTTTTGCTTTGTTGGGGGGAATCATCGTCGTCGGATTCCTCGCCAATCTCCTGTTTCGACTGACGAAGATACCCAGTGTCTTGCTGCTCATCGGCATCGGCGTTGTTCTCGGCCCTGTTACGGAGATCATTACGTCCGATCTTCTCGTCAGTATCGCTCCCTACATCGGGACGCTGGCGCTGATCATCATCTTGTTCGAGGGCGGACTCGAGCTGGATATCGTCACGGTCATCAAGCAGGCCCCGCGGGCGACCTTGCTGACGGTACTGGTGTTTGTCTTTTCCGTCGCGAGTGTTTTCGCTTTTGCGTATTTCATTGATGGCTTTTCGGTGGTCAACGCGTTGCTCCTGGCTGCTGTTCTCGGCGCAACCAGCCCGGCTATATGTATTCCCGTTGTTTCCGGTCTCAGTGTTCGCGACGAAATCAAGACACTGCTCAAACTCGAGTCCGCCTTGGGCGATGTTCTCTTAATCGTAACGGTTGTTATGATCCTGGACTTCGAACGGACGGGTGTCCAGGAAAAGTCCGCCATGGTTGTTACGTTCCTGAAATCCTTCGGCGTGGCATTTTTCATTTCTTCCGTTGCCGGCGTGCTCTGGTCGCGATTGATAAGCTGGATGGGGAAAGAAAACCTGTCCTACATGTTGACGCTGGGGTTCATGTTTCTCCTGTATTTCGTTGTAGAGGAGTTGCACGGCAGCGCAGCCATCGCGGTATTGATGTTTGGACTCATCCTGGCGAACATGGAAGTGGCCGCGCGTCGTATCGGTAAAAAGACCCAAGCGCTGTTTGGCATCGATATCATCGCGGAAAAATTTGTTCTCGACGAATTCATCAAGAACATAACGGCCGAGATTTCATTTTTTGTTCGCACGTTTTTCTTCGTGTACCTTGGCTTGCTGTTGAACTTTGAATCCCTGACGCTTCTGACCGGCATCTCCGCGGTCCTGATTGTTCTGCTTTTACTGGGTAGCCGGAAGGTCGGGATTTTCGTGTTCAAGATGCGAAACCGGTCCATGACTCCCGCCGAATTGGAAGTGGTCATGGCAATGATGCCACGAGGTCTGGCGACCGCGGTAATGGCGTTTCTGCCTCTCCAGGCCGGAATTCCTGGTGTGGAATCCCTGCCGATGTATGCGTTTGTCGCTATTGTGTTGACTAACATTTACATGACCTTTCGCATCATAATCGCCGAACGACGCCTGGAATCAGAGCGCAAACAAGCTTCGCTAGAGATGGAATCCAGCATGTACCCGGATGAAGAAACGGGAGAGCCCTTGTAGAGCGGGCGCGATTTGTAGTATTATCAGGTCCCTTCATGGGACAGCAATTCGAAAAGGTGACACTGCACGCTTTGACAGCCGTCGTCAGAGGCCCGTTCGGCCTTTTCTTCTGTTGACATACCCGTCAATTGGATTCAATAATCCCCCGGAAAGCCGTATATTTCCTGGTTGAAATGATCGTTATCCGCTGGCGTTCTTTTCGCCCGAGACGTGATTAACGACCAATTCTTTGCGGGCGGCACGCACGAGGGGCCTTGGCGCCGGCGTCAACACCTCCGACCGCTCACGCTTCAAGATTCGTATCATAAAAAGCTATACGAGGATTTCCCCATGACGATGAATTTCGATGTAATCCAAAAACTTTATGAAGAACTTCCCTCGAAGATCGATGCCGCGCGTCGGCTTCTGAATCGTCCTCTAACGTACACGGAGAAAATACTGTACTCGCATTTGTGGAACCCTGCGGAGAAGCCATATGAACGAGGGGGCAGTTACGTGGAATTCGCTCCGGATCGAGTCGCCATGCAGGATGCCACGGCACAGATGGCGTTACTGCAATTCATGATTGCGGGAATTCCGCGAGTTGCGGTGCCGACCACTGTTCACTGCGACCATCTCATCCTGGCGGAATCCGGCGCGAGCGCGGATCTTAAAAACGCCCTGAGCCTGAACAAAGAGGTGTACGATTTTCTCGCCTCTGTTTCGAAAAAATACGGTATCGGTTTCTGGAAACCGGGCGCCGGTATAATCCATCAGGTCGTGCTTGAAAACTATGCCTTTCCCGGCGGTATGATGATCGGGACGGATTCGCATACGCCAAACGCGGGCGGGCTGGGAATGATCGCCATCGGTGTGGGGGGCGCGGACGCGGTTGACTCATGGCGGGTATGCCGTGGGAACTGAAGTTCCCGCGCCTGATCGGAGTCAAGCTAACGGGCACGATGAGCGGTTGGACTTCTCCCAAGGATGTGATCCTTACATTGGCGGGTATCTTGACGGTGAAAGGTGGACCCGGAGCCGTTGTCGAGTATTTCGGGGATGGATGCGCGAGCATATCCGCAACGGGGAAAGCCACGATTTGCAACATGGGCGCGGAGATCGGGGCGACAACCTCGGTCTTTGCTTACGACGACAAAACCGCTGCGTATCTTCGCGCCACGGAACGCGCCGACGTGGCAGACCTCGCGGATGGATTGCGTGATCACCTGCGACCTGACGAAGAAGTTGTTTCGGAACCGGAATCTTATTACGACCAGGTTATTCATATCGATCTCTCGGAGTTGGAGCCGCACATCAACGGCCCGTTTTCACCGGATCGCGCTTACCCGGTCTCGGAGTTTGCGAAAGCCGTAAAAGAAAACGATTGGCCCGAAGAAGTGCGTGTCGCATTGATAGGCTCTTGCACCAATTCCAGCTACGAGGACCTCGATCGGGTGGCTTCGATCGCCCGCATGGCGAAGCAAAAAGGCTTGAAGGCCAAAAGCGAGTTTACCATCACGCCGGGATCGGAGCAAATACGCGCCACGATTGAACGGGATGGTCAGCTCCGGGATATGGAAGCCATCGGGGGAAAGGTACTGGCCAATGCCTGCGGCCCGTGCATTGGTCAATGGAAGCGACACGACGTGCAAAAGGGCGACAAGAATTCCATCGTGACGTCGTTCAACAGGAATTTCACCGGGCGGAACGACGGAAACCCCGACACGCATGCGTTTGTGGCGAGCCCGGAGACGGTTGTGGCCTTGGCGCTTGCCGGTCGCCTGACGTTCGACTTTACCAAGGACGTCTTGACAAATGAAAAGGGGGAGCAGGTCGTGCTCGATCCCCCGCAAGGCGAAGAACTTCCGGCTCGTGGCTTCGTGCCCGATCCGGCCCGATCCAGAGGGACTCGTTCCACCAGCCGATGACGGAAGCGGGGTTGCCGTTTCTGTTGCGGACAGCAGCGAGCGCCTCCAGTTGCTGACACCGTTTCCACCACCGGACGACAAAGAATATCAGGACATGGTGCTTCTTATCAAGACAAAGGGTAAATGCACGACTGATCACATTTCCATGGCTGGTCCCTGGTTGCGTTACCGCGGGCACCTCGACAACATCTCGAACAACATGTTCATCGGTGCGACGAATTACTTCAACGACAGCGTGAACAAGGTCAAGAACCAGTTGACGGGTGAATACGATGAAGTCCCCAAGGTCGCCCGTGCATACAAACAGGCGGGCATCGGGTGGATCGTCGTAGGTGATGAGAATTACGGCGAGGGCTCCAGCCGCGAACATGCCGCGATGGAACCGCGCCATCTCGGCGCAAAGGCGATTATCACAAAATCGTTTGCACGAATTCATGAAACGAACTTGAAAAAGCAGGGGCTGCTCCCTCTCACGTTCGTGAATCCCGAGGATTATGATAAGATACAGGAAGACGATCGATTCACACTCGACCTGTCCGAACTGGCTCCGGGGAAATCCATGACCCTGACCGTGAAGCATAAAGACGGCAGCGAAGAAAAAATTCCCTTGAAGCATACAATGAACGAACAACAGATCGAGTGGTTCAAAGCCGGAAGCGCATTAAACCTTATCCGGAGGAAGAACCAGTCGTAAACACATGGAGTCCTTTCCCGGCAGATGGATGGGATCGAATGCTTGAGGACAAACCGCATGCTTTCGGGCGAGATATGGCGACACATTGAGCGTCTCGCACCCGGTACCGCAACCGTGGAAGCCGAGAATCAACAAGCAGACGAGAGGCGAAAGAAATGACCGAAAACCAAAAAAGTAAGCGGGGGGTTATTTCAACGATCGGGGCGAAAACCGCGATTGCTCTGATTGCGATCTCGTTTTTATCCGCTTCGATTTATATCTACGCCGCTTACCGCACCGGGTACAAGCTTATCGAGACGGAATATCGCTCCAAGGCAAGAATGGTTGCGATGTTCGGCAAGAATTTGCTGGAGCACCTTATGATGGAAGGGCGGAAAGACAAGCTTTTTAATGTCATGAGTGCAATGCTCGATAACACCCAGATCAGCGAGATCCTCATTCTGAAACCGGATGGATCGATCTTCGTCGGCGCCGGTGAACATCCACAGATGAAACGATTCAACATGGAGCAATTCGCCGGTCAAAGGGATTCGAAGGGGAACCGTTTTGCGTCGGTGAACGTGAACAACCATTCTTATGAGTACATCTTAAGCCCGATTTTCACTAAGCCCGGATGCAGAACTTGTCATAGAGATAGTGGAGATACGCTTGGCTATTTCGTGGCGAAAGTGCATTCGGATGAATTACGAACAATATCGCAGGAACATGGCAAAACCAATGTCTTGTTGATCGTGCTCTCCTTCGGCGGTTTGACGATTGTAGCGTTTATCGCTCTGGTTTTGCTTGTAGTCAGACCTATCACCAGGCTTCACTCACACATAGAACACGTCAAGCATCAACTGGCGCCGATCGAAGAGGGGCACAACGTCGAGTTGCCGATGATTCCCCAACCCAGATCAAAGGACGAAATTGCGGATTTGACGCAGGCGGTCAATGACTTGATCTCTCAATTAAACAAGACGAATTCGAAACTCATCAACTTGACGCAGCAACAACTGGAGAAAGCGGACCGTATTGCGACGGTGGGTGAAATGGCGGCAAGTTTGGCGCATGAGATAAAAAATCCCATTGCGGGCGTCCTTGGCGCACTCCAGGTATTTGACGCGGAAGCGGAGGAGAACGATCCGCAGAGAGAAATCATCTCGGAAATGATGGCTCAGATGGAACGCGTAAATACCACGGTGAACGATCTTCTCAGTTACGCCCGCCCGTCTTCCCCTTCGTTTGAAAAGGTTGATCTCCGGGAGATTATCGAGCGAACCCTGTTCCTCTTGTCGAAACAGAGTACGGGCAAGAATGTCCGCGCGGCACTGACGTGTATGGAAGAGACAACGGAGATCACCGCCGATAAGAAGCAAATGCAGCAATTGTTGTGGAACATCATGTTGAATGCCGTCCAAGCCATGAAGGGCGAGGGAACGTTGCATGTTACTGTTTCGGGGGACCGCGAAAATGTGAAGATAGAAATCCAGGATTCAGGGGGCGGTATTGTGCCCGAAGCTTTGGAAAGACTTTTTGAGCCTTTCTTTACAACGAAGCATAAAGGTACCGGACTTGGTTTGGCTATTTCAAAACGGATCGTGGAACAGCATAAAGGCTCGATTACTTTTGAGAGCGAGCCGGGCAAAGGCACCAAGGTTTGCATCGTATTACCCAGGGAACAGGAAGACGGTCGGAAATGAGAGGCGAATCGATCCTGATTGTAGATGACGAAAAGCTCATTCGGTGGTCATTATCAAAAGAGATGACGAACGCGGGGTTCACCGTCTTCGAAGCTGAAACGGTTGAAAGCGCGTTGGAAATCATCAGGGAAAAAGAACCGGATGTTGTTCTGCTCGACCAGCATCTGCCGGACAGGCCGGGAATGGAAGTGCTGAAAATGATCAAGGAAAGTGATCTGGGTATTCCCGTTATTATGTTGACCATCGTTGACAAGTCGGACATTGCCGTTCAGGCTATGAAGCTTGGAGCCTTCGATTA
>JAADGX010000174.1 GCA_013152135.1 Chlorobiota bacterium | reverse complement strand
TATTGCCGAAACCATCCTTACCTTTGCCCGCATTCGACAGTCTTGATGCCGTTCTGTATTCTCCTCGATATCAACGGCGGCGGCAGGCCTATGCCGACGCGCGGGAATACATCCGCGTTTTGACCCGGCTCGGTGGAAAAGAAGCATTAGCCAGGTTGCTGCGCGAGCTCAAGCGACAGCCCTTCGAACATTGTCTCAATACCGTTTTTCGTCTTTCCATCTCGGATTTCGAACATCCAGCCGGGCAATGAAGAAACGAACACCCCGGCACATTCTCTTCATGTTCCTGGACGGCGTTGGAATCGGCCCCGCCGACCCGAAAGTCAATCCGTTTTTCGCCACCCCGATGTCTTCTCTCCGAGGGCAATTCGCGGGCTGGTTTCCATCGTCCCGATCGCGACGGAACGAAAGGAACGAAGCGGTCTGCGTCCCGGCCATTGCCACGATGGGCGTTCCCGGCCTGCCCCAGAGCGGCACGGGTCAATCCGCCTTGTACTCCGGATTGAACACCGCCAGAATTATTGGAAAGCATTTCGGCCCATATTTATACTCGACACTCAAACCACTTCTTGCACGGCATAACATTTTTCCGGCGCATCAGGGAAGTCGATCCGGATTCATCATTGGCGTTGGCCAACGCCTTCCCGCACCAATTTTTCGCGTACCTCGAAAAACATCGAGGCCGGTACGTAGCGGGCGTTTACTGCGCGTTACAAAGCAGCCTGACGCTGCGAACGCTGCACCACCTCCGCAAGCGAACGGCGATTTCAACCGACTTGACGGGGAAAGGATGGCACCGGCTGGGTATTACCAACGCTCCTATCATTTCTCCCTACGAAGCCGGCGCGCGCCTGGCGAACATCGCTGCAAGGCATCGCTTCACCATGTTCGAGTATTTCCTGACCGACAAGGCCGGCCACAGGCGCGACCGGTACGCCGCCGCCCAATACATTGAAGAACTGGACGCGTGCTTCCAGGGGATTCTCGATACCATGAACTCCCGTACGCTCCTCTGTATTACTTCCGATCACGGCAACCTTGAAGATCTCCGTATAAAAACCCACACGAGAAATCCCGTCCCGCTGTTTCTCGTGGGACCGGGGGCGCAACGACTCGCTGGAAAAGTTCGCGCAATTACCGATATTACACCTGCAATAGTCGAACTACTCGCCGAACCGGACTAACAGCATCCAAGGATGCACGACGATCATTTCCTTTCGGAGGTTACGCTTGGCCGGATGTTGAGCATGCCGGCCTGGAAAACCGCTGTCTGTTTTGGTCTTGGCATCGTCCTCGCTGCGCAAATCACGATACCGGTCGTTATTCTTTTTCCGATCCTGGTATTGCTGTGGGGCATCTTGCTGTATGCACGGCGCAACGAGCAAATGTCCACGGCGCTCGTACTTGCGGCGCTGATTACCGCTGGCAGCCTCTATTACCAGATACATCGGGAGCCCGTTCCCACTGCGCTTTCCCGCCTGGCCGATACACGCCAGAAAACGACTCTGCTCTGCACGGTTGAATCTTCTCCGGTCCAAAGAAAGAAGGGGTTCTCACTGTTCGGCAACGTTATCCGGGCCTGGAACGATTCCGGAATTGTCACAAACGCGGGTCCGGTTTATATCCGGTGGTATCCCGGATTCAGGATCAAACACGCAACAGTTCCCTCGTATGGCGACACGTTGCTGCTCACGGGGCGCCTTCGAACAGCCCGCGGGGCGCGCAATCCCGGCGAATTTGATTTCCGGAAATACCTGGAACGACACGGAACGGTGTACAGGTTTTCCGTCTCGGGCAAAGGCTTGCGCGGGCATCATCCCTACCACGGTTTCAGCGTCAACAGAGCACTGAATCTTTTACGCAACGGCATCAAAAACTGGATCGGCCGGTTCTATCCAAAAGACACCGCCCCCATCCTGTCAGCCTTGTTGCTGGGCCTCAGGAACGAACTCGATCCCGAGATCAACGAGGCGTTCATCTCGACAGGGGTCATACATGTTCTGGCCGTGTCAGGGCTTCACGTGGGAATGATCCTGGTCATTATCTGGGTGTTGCTCAGCCGTGCAACCGAACGAGTGCGCATTCTCATCACCATGCCCCTTCTCCTTTTCTATGCGCTTCTTTGTGGTGCCGCACCGCCGGTACTTCGAGCAACCGTCATCGCGGAATTGTACCTGCTCGGGCGCCTTCTCTCCCGGTTGTCCGACAGCATCAATCTCCTGGGCGTCGCTGCCTTGCTCAATCTCGTGCTGCGGCCGGACGATATCCTGTACGCCAGCTTCCACCTTTCCTACGCGGCTGTCCTGGGTATCATCCTGATCTATCCCGTGCTTCGAGCAGCTCTCGCGTCGCGCTGGTCGCGAATATACGAGAAAAAACTCCCGGGTTACATCGCGGATTTGCTGCTTGTTTCCATCGCCGCCAGTATCAGTACACTGCCGTTCGTGTTGCTCCATTTCGGTCGATTCAGTCTGGTCGGGATCATGGCGAACATTGTTGTGGTACCCGGTGTTTGGCGGGCGGCGTGTCATCGTTACTGCTCGGATTGATCTGGTTTCCCGCCGGAGCCTTCATCGCGGATAAGGTCGACGCCGTGGTTCACCTCGTAACAGGTTTCGTGAAGGCATGCTCCACCCTGCCCGGAGCCGGTCTTTACTTTCCACCTCCCGACGTGTATTTCTTCGCTTGTTATGCATTCGCTATCCTGATCCTTTTCGGGATGAAAAGATGGCGCTTCAGCGTACGGGCACTGGCGACCACGCTCCTGATCGGTTTTTTCTCGCTGACGTTCTTCTCCGCGCGCGGTGATCGACTCCTCCGCGTGGTGTTCCTCGATGTCGGCCAGGGAGACGCCGTGTTTATCAGGGGGCCGGCGGGCTCTACCGCGCTGGTGGATTGCGGAGCTTCCACGCGGGGATTCGACGCAGGCCGCGCCGTTATTATTCCGTATCTCCTGCGATCGGGCGTTTCCTCGATCGACGCGCTTATTCTCACCCATGCAGACGACGATCACATTGGCGGGGCTCCCGCTATTCTTTCGACCCTCAACGTGGGAAAGGTCATTCATTCCACGGGGTGGTCGGAACGAGGCGACGCGCATCTTGTGGACAGCATCGCCGCCGCGCGGCACGTTCCCGTCCGCATTGCATTCGCCAACCAGGAAATACCGCTCAGTCCCCTGATGAAAGCCTTCGTCCTCAATCCCGCCAAATCGAAAGGAGCACGAAGCAGGAATGATCAGTCGTTGGTTCTGAAACTCCAGTACGGGAAGACATCTTTCCTGCTCACCGGGGACGCCGAGAAGAAAAGCGAGAGATGGATGGCCTACCGCTACGATGGTTTCCTGAAAGCCGACGTTCTCAAAGTCGGGCACCACGGTTCGCGCTCCAGTACCAGCCCGGAATTTCTCGCACGCGTACGGCCGCGGTACGCCGTTATTTCATGCGGGTTTCTCAACAAGTTCCGTCATCCGAACCCTCGCATTCTGCACCGTCTTCACGAGGCAGGCGCGACGATACGGCGCACGGATCTCCGCGGCGCGATCATCTTTCAGTCGGACGGCAAACGCGTAGAACAGCTCCATAAATAAAAACGTGATGCAGCGCCAGCTACATCACGTCAGATCGTGGAAAGCGGGAGGATTATTTCTGCGGGAAAACTGCGTCCTTGCACGCTTTGGCAATCCTGAATTTCAGTACCTTCTTGGCCGGGATCTTGATCTCTTCACCGGTCGCAGGATTGCGTCCTTTTCGAGCTTTCCGCTTGGATACAACCAGCTTGCCGAGGCCAGGAAGAGTAAACTCGTTCTTGGCTTCCTTGTAAGCAAGCTTCGCATATTCCTCCACGAACTGTTGCGCAGTTTTCTTCGGCACGTTCGTCTTTGCCGCAAGATATGCCACGATCTGCGCTTTGGTCATGGGTTTCTTTTTAGCCATGATGCCTCCTTGCAGTTAACGATGGTGAACAATGGCGGTTAGATAAGAAGCACACCGTGCTTTTGCACTGATTAATGTAATTAAATTCACGGGTGATAACAAGTCCTTTTTATCGAATTTTCATATTTGTACCCGAAGAATCGCCTTTATTTCCAAGGGTCTGAGAGGGGCACGCCCGCCTCGCGACCGGATCGGTATCGATGAATCTTTCCGCTCGCGGCACACGCACACGGCGTTTAAATCTCGTTGATTTACCGATATGAATCCGGGATATGATTTCTTTCCCGTAACGTGATAAAACCTTAACGCCTTCCGCTTTTATCAGCAGTATTAATATCCCTGATTAAACTTCACGACGCGTTCATATATCGTGTTCGCTCCATCATATTATGAAAAAGCGTATTCGGACATTAAACCGGTTCCGCTAATCCATGATTTTTCGCAAGAAGGCTGGTTTATCCGGATCACCTTTATCGATTCGTTGCTTGATTTCTTCTTCCGTCATCTCCCGTGGAGGTTCTTCCTCTTGCTCCGCGCTGTGCATTCCTTTGCGGATGTACGCCGGTGTATCCAGATCGCGCAGTTCCATGATACCCGACGGGATGTGCCGGATGTTACCGGCTACTGCCTGTTTCCCGGAAGAGCCCATCCCGCGCGCGTTCGTATGGCGCCGATTGAAACCGGTGGCAATGACGGTGACCATCATCTGATCTTCCATCTTCTCGTCGATGACGACGCCCCATATGACATTGGCATCTTCACCCGCCGCTTCCTGGATGATGGAGGCGGCCTCGTCGATTTCCAGCAACGAAAGGTCCCTTCCACCGGTGAAATTGATCAGAATCCCTTGCGCTCCCGCGATGGAAACACCTTCCAACAACGGGCTGGAGATAGCCGCCTGCGCCGCTTCCACTGCCCTGTTTTCACCTTCCGCAATACCCGATCCCATCAAGGCGTCGCCCATATCGCGCATGATGGTGCGGACATCCGCGAAGTCCACGTTTACCAGGCCGCCCACGTTGATGATTTCCGCAATTCCCCGTGTTGCGTTGTACAAAACCTCGTCGGCCAGTTTGAATGCTTCCGTCAACGGAGTCCCCCGGTCGACGATGCTTAACAAGCGTTGGTTGGGAATGACAATCAACGTATCCACGTGTTTGCGAAGCTCTTCCAGTCCTTCCTCCGCCTGGTGCATCCGCTTTTTGCCTTCGTAATGGAACGGCTTGGTAACAATGGCCACCACCAAAGCGCCGAGGCCCTTGGCCCTTGGCTATATTCGCAACAACCGGCGCCCCCCCGGTACCGGTACCGCCTCCCATTCCCGCCGTAACAAACACCATGTCACAACCGGACAGGGCGGTAGTTACTTCATCCTTGTCTTCTTCAATGGCCCGGTATCCCATGGTGGGATCTGCTCCCGCACCAAGGCCATGAGTGAGGTTCTTGCCAACCTGGATCTTGTACTCAGCGGAAGAACGATCGAGAGCCTGCATGTCGGTATTGACCACGCAGAATTGGACATTCTGAATGCCGCGTGCAATCATGTCGTCCACGGCATTCCCGCCACCGCCACCTACACCGACGACTTTGATCCTCGCTCGGTTATCATGCGTATTATCAAATTCGATGGGCATTGCACCCTCCTCGGTTGAAATGGAACAATTAGTTTAAACGTATATGCATTCACAAAACTTCTGAATTGTCGATGTGTGTTTACAGTTCATTGAACCAATTGATCAAGCGACGGAAAACGTTCTTGCCGTTCCCGTTCAACTTGATCACGTGGCCGCGGCCCATACTGTTCTCCGCGGCGTAGAGAATGATACCGACACCCGTTGCATGGATGGGATTCTCCACTTCCTGTGTCAGCCCGGCCTGGAACCCTTTCGGAATTCCCACCTTTACGGGCATGCCCAGCACGTCGCTGGCCAGCGCCGCCGTCCCCTTGATGAGCGACCCGCCTCCCGTGAGAACCACTCCTGAATGCAGGTGGCGGGAATAACCGGAGCGCTTGATCTCGAGACCGACGATCTCGAGGATTTCCTCCATCCGCGGCTGAATAATCTGGCAAAGAAGCGATTTGGAGATTTCCATGGGATTCCGCCCGCCGATTCCCGGAAGATTGATCGGTGAATCGTCGGTGATTTCAGGTAAATACGCGTATCCGTAATTGCGTTTGAGGTGCTCCGCGTCGGCGTTCTTGATGCCCAGCACTTTCCGGATATCTTCCGTTACCTTTTTCCCGGCGATGGCGATAACGGCCGTGTGCCGGATTGTTCGATCCTCGAAGATGGCAATGTCCGTGGTGCCGCCGCCAATGTCGACCAGTACCACGCCGACTTCCTTCTCGTCGTCGGAAAGCACGGAGTAACTGGACGCCAGGGGCTCCAGCACGAGATCGTGCGCTTCCAGGCCCGCGCGTTCCAGGCAGCGGTATATGTTCTGCGTTGCGGTGATACTGCCGGTGACGATATGAACGATGGCCTCCATGCGCACTCCCGACATACCGACAGGGTCATAGATGTTATCCTGACCATCCACGATGAACTCCTGCGGAATAACGTGGATGATCCGCCGGTCGGAAGGAAGCGCCACGCGCTTGGTATCCTGGATCAACCGCTCAACATCCTTGCGGGTGATCTCGTTCTCCGGGTTGTTGATGGCGATGACGCCGCGGCTCTGGAAACTCTGAATATGATCGCCGGCAATCCCCGCAACGACGCCGCGTATTTTCATCCCCGACTGACTCTCCGCTGATTCCACCGCTTTCTGAATGGAGGCGACGGTCTTGTCGATGTGCGTCACCGTTCCCCGCGACATGCCCTCGTTTGGCGAAGTCCCGACGCCGATCACGTTGATCTGCTCGGACTCCTCAATCGAAGCGACAATGACACTGACCTTGGTTGTGCCGATATCGAGGCCGACGATGATTTCACTCATAGGACACCTTCATGCTTCAAGTTGAAGTGTGAATTCACAATTGTTTCATCACGTTATTTACGGACGGTTGATCGTCGTTTTTCCATCGAACGACAATCTGATTCTTGAACCGCAAGTCGATGTACTCAAGTCTCCGGGGATCATTCTTGAGAGCAATCGTCTCCCAGAACGTCTCCAGGGAGCGCAATTTTCTTTCCGTATTCACGGCGTTGCCGAAAATCACGGGAGTTCCGGAGATGGTTGTAAACAGGACGATGTTCTTTTGACGGGCGATGGATATTTCCGAGATCATCCAGTCGTTGGACTCCCCGATTCGCCCTGATGCGCTGACTATCGCCAACGCCTTGCGAACGGCCGGCACGCTAATCCGTTTACCGGCTCGCAATACCACGGTCGATGGAAGGCCGGTTATCAAGGGAAGATCGCCGGAGGCGACGCTCGAAGCGGGAAGAACATACCCCGCTTCATCCACCGGCCGGATGTTTCCCCGGGGACCGAGAATGTTTGCCACCGGCACGCGTTCCGTTACCTCGATAACCAGCGTCGATGGTGGATCGCGATACACCTCCGCTTTACGAATAAAGGGATTGGTCAGCACCGCGCTTTGCACGTCCAGGAGATTCACGTCGGCCAGGCACGTGGAATCCGGCAAATGAACGAGCCGAATCACGGTGGAACTGTCGACCAGCCTGGCGCCGCGCACCTCGATACGGATTTCCTTTACCGACGACCTCCAGCGGTTGGCAACGACACCGAGGGCCGAAAGGGTCACGAGGAGAAGGAGAAGCGGCGCAACCGCCC
>JAADGX010000035.1 GCA_013152135.1 Chlorobiota bacterium | reverse complement strand
AGCGTTCGGGCATGGCTCTTTTCGACCGCGTTGGGCGAAGCCGTTCTGATCGACTATCTCCCGTTCCGTATTCAACAAGTGCGGGAAGAGCTGTGTCGCGACCTCGGGCGCATGAAAATGATTCTGTCTGGTGGTCGCGCGGCGGCGAACCGCGGCCATTGCCCGCGTTGCCCGTATCGTCAGCACGACGGTGCGTGCATTCTTGACCGCTGATTCTTTCCTTGCAATGGATCACCCTGCGCCGTATTATTACGGTGAATACGGAAAGCCCTTCCTGAAGGCAAAAACATGTTCTCCTCAGATTATCACTATCCTCACTACTTGCATTGTACACGAGGTGAACAGGCAACTTCGGAAGGGCTTTCCCATAATGTGGAAAGGCAGGAATTCCTGCCTTTGCCGATGGGGTGAGCGACGGGGATTGAACCCGCGACCCTCAGAGCCACAATCTGATGCTCTACCAACTGAGCTACGCTCACCGTAATGGTCGATCACACTAATATATCAAGATTTGTGTCCATAATGCAACGCATGAAGTCCAAAACCGTCATTCTATTGATTTCACGGTAATTTTTCCCTATACTTATAAGACGTTTTCGATTTTCGATGAAACGAAAAGATAAGATACTTGTTCTTCGCATAGCTGGTTTGTCTGACGGTGTTCACGAGTACACCGTCACGGTTGCGCCGAAAGCCATCGGTTTGAGTGAGAGTTTCCGCCAACCGTTCGACGTGAATATCGTCTTGGAAAAGACCAGGAGGCAGTTCGTACTGCACGTGACCAGCCTTGCCAGTGGGTGGTTTCCTTGCGACCGTTGTCTGGATGAGACGGAGGTTCGGGTGGAAGTTGATTTCTGGCTTGTTTTTATGACCACCGGTGATCAACACGCGATATCCTCCGACGACGAGGATAACAAGGAAGTGGTTTTGCTTCCTCCAAATACCCACGAGATCGACATCGCGGAGGATGTACGCCAGTTTATCGAGTTGGCGGTTCCCCTGCGGAAAATCTGCGGGGAGGATAACGAGGGACATCCGTTATGCAAGTCGAAAGTATGGGAAAAGTGGGTTGGGGAACCTGAGACCGCCGATACAAGGTGGGATGCATTGAAGAAATTGAAATTGTAATTCGCCGTAATTCTTTCTGGAGTTAAAAATGCCGAATCCAAAACGCAGAATGTCGAAAGCCCGGTCCGCGAAACGGCGGACGCATTATAAAGCACAGGCCCCGTCGATGGTCGTGTGCAACAACTGTGGCGAGATGAAGGTCAATCACCGTGCCTGTCCGGAGTGTGGTTTTTATAATGGACGGTCACATTTCACACCGAAAAGCTGATTTCGCAACAATAGCGTCGTTTCAAACCCGTGTCTGCTGCAGCGATCCGTATCGCAGTTGATGCCATGGGAGGTGACCATGCCCCCAGGGCCATTGTCGAGGGTGCAGTGAAAGCCGTTGCGCCTCCGGGCACGCCCTTTACGTGTGTTCTGCTCGGTGACCAACCGCGCGTTGATGCCCTCCTTGACGACTTGTATCCCTCGCGGGAACGGATCGAGGTGGTGCATACCACACAGGTGGTGGAAATGTCCGAGGCGCCGACCAGTGCGCTGCGCAACAAGAAGAACTCCTCCCTTGTGCGAGGTTTTACCCTGCACAAGGATGGAAACGTGGATGCTTTCGTAAGCGCGGGGAACACGGGCGCTGTGCTCGCGGGCGCCACGCTGCTTCTGGGCAGAATCCACGGTGTCAGCCGCCCCACCATCGGCACTGAATTTCCCAATGAAACCGGTGTGTGTATCGTGTTCGACGCGGGAGCCAGTGTGGATTGCAAGCCCCGGCACCTGGTGGAATTCGCTATGATGGGAAGTGTGTACGTGGAGACGATGCATGGAATCCCTTCACCCAAGGTCGGGCTGCTCAATGTCGGGGAGGAGAAATCCAAGGGCAACGAGGTCGCGATTAAGACCTATGAACTTCTCGAAAAAGCGCCCGTCAATTTCGTGGGCAACGTGGAAGGAAAAGACGTGCTGAAGGGCACGGTGGAAGTCGTCGTTTGTGACGGGTTCGTGGGAAACATCCTCTTGAAGTTCGCCGAAGGGGTTATCGGGTTGTTGAAAAAGCAATTCCATGATTATGCGAAAAAGAGTATTATGCACAAATTGTGGATGGGACTCATGTCCGGTACGTTGAAAAAAGTCCTTTCCAATCTTGATTACCAAAAGTACGGTGGTGTGCCGCTACTCGGGGTGAACGGCGTGACCATCATTGGGCACGGGAAATCGTCGCCATTGGCAGTCCGAAACATGATTCTGAAAGCCCACGACACCGTTGCCGCTCATTTGAACACGCGCATCGAGGAATCGTTGCGCACACTGATTGAACCAACCTGACTTCAACAACATACCTTTTATATGAAGAATGCAGTTATAACCGCGGTTGGGCATTACTTTCCCGACAAAGTCGTCCCCAACAGTCACTTCGAGTCGTACCTGGATACTACCGACGAATGGATCCGAACGCGCACCGGTATCCGGGAACGGCGATACCTGGAACACGGAGCGACGTCCGACATGGCCGTGGAAGCCGCGAGAATGGCCCTGGACGTCCGGGGTCTCCAGCCGACGGATATCGACCTCTTGGTCGTCGCCACCGTTACGCCCGACATGATGTTTCCCCATACCGCGTGCCTTACGATGGACAAGTTGGGCGCGGTCAATGCCTGGGGGTACGACGTGGTTTCCGCATGTTCCGGCTTTCTGTTTGCATTGACGACGGTCGTGAACATGGTCCGCGCGGGCGGCAGCCGGCGTGCCCTTCTCATCGGTGCGGACAAGATGACCTCGATCGTGGACATGGAAGATCGAAACACGTGCATCCTTTTCGGGGATGCTGCCGGGGCTTTTCTCATCGAGGGTGAAGACGATACCGATCTTGGGATTCGGGATTACATCAATTATTGCGATGGATCCGGGGCGGAGTTCCTCAACATGCCGGGAGGAGGCAGCCTTCATCCCGCCACGCTGGAAACGGTCAAAAAAGGGTATCATTACATCCGGCAGGACGGGCAGGCCGTATTCAAAGTCGCCGTGAAAGGAATGGCCGATGTTTCGCTCGAGATAATGGAAAGAAACAGCCTGCGATCGGAGGACGTCGCGTACCTCGTACCCCACCAGGCGAACCTTCGTATCATTTCCGCTACCGCCGACCGCATGGGCCTGCCCATGGACCGTGTCATGGTGAATATCGACCGGTACGGGAATACGACCGCGGCCACCATCCCGACCTGCATCTCCGAGTATTACCAGGATGGGCGTCTCAAAAAAGGGGACAACCTGATACTGGCCGCTTTCGGCGCCGGATTCACATGGGGGGCTTCCTACATTAAATGGGCGCTGGACTGACATGGACGATACGGTGAAAACCGCATTCGTTTTTCCGGGGCAGGGATCCCAGTACGTCGGAATGGGAAAAGACCTTGTGCAGCACGTAGCCGCGGCGGCGGAGGTCTTCGAGCGGGCGAATGCAATACTGGGATTCGACCTCCGGCGGATTTGCTTCGAAGGTCCGCTCGAAGAACTGAAACAAACCTGGATCACGCAACCCGCGATTTTTGTGCACAGCGCGGCTGTCCTGGCCGTCATCAGCACGCGGCCGGATATGGCCGCCGGGCATTCGCTGGGCGAATACACCGCGCTGTACTGCGCGGGAGCCCTGGAATTTGAAGAAGCCTTGAAACTGGTGAAACGGCGCGGCGAACTCATGTACGAAGCGGGCAAGAGAAATCCCGGCACGATGGCTGCGATCATCGGCATGCCGCAGGAGGCGGTGGAGGAAATTTGCCGCGATGCATCCCGCGCCGGACTCGTGCAGGCGGCGAACTTCAACTCCCCGGGACAAGTCGTCATTTCCGGCAGTGTCGAAGGAGTACATCGCGCCATGGAAATTGCGCGTGAGCGGGGAGCCCGTCTGGTCAAGGAACTCGTTGTTAGCGGAGCATTCCATTCACCGCTCATGTCGTATGCCGTGGAGCATTTCAGCGAGGAGTTGGAACAAGCGGATGTCCGCGAAGCGGAAATTCCCGTCTATTCAAATGTAACCGCTGCTCCCGTGCGAAGCGCGGGGGAAATCAGACGCCTGTTGCTGGACCAGCTCACGCGACCGGTTCTGTGGGAAAAAAGTATTCGGGCCATGGCGGCTGACGGTGCAGGACGCGTGGTTGAAATCGGACCGGGGAAGGTATTGCAAGGGTTGACGGTAAGAATTGACCGGGCAATCGAGGTTTCGGGGTTAGATACTTACGAATCCATTCGGGCATTTCTTAATAATTGACTAATTTTACGTGATGTGCCTGAAGTGGCATTTACGTTTCTTGGAACAGAAAAAACAGAATGAAAAATCTGACGGGTAAATTCGCGATTGTCACCGGCGCAAGCCGTGGTATCGGCCGTGCTATCGCCGAGGACTTCATCCGCCGCGGTGTCAATGTCGCTTTGTTTTCACGCAGCGTCCCGGATCGGTTCGATGAGCTTTCCGATTTGGCGCGCCGCGCCGACGTTGTCTGTCTTCATCGGAGCGTGAACGTTGCCGATGCGGAAAACGTCCGGAACGCGGTCGAAGACGTCCACGGGGAATTCGAGCGTATCGATATCCTGGTGAACAACGCGGGGATCACGAGGGATACGCTTTTACTGCGCATGAAGGACGAGGACTGGGACCAGGTGATCAACACCAATCTCAAGGGAACGTTCCTGATGACGCGCGCCGTGTCCGGCTATATGATCCGCCAGCGTTCGGGGAAGATCGTGAATATTTCCTCGGTCGTTGGGCTGACGGGGAATGCGGGACAGGTGAACTACGCTGCGTCCAAGGCGGGAATTATCGGTTTCACCAAGGCGACGGCCAAAGAGCTCGCTTCGCGAAACATCCAAGTCAATGCCGTGGCGCCGGGATTCGTGGAAACGGAGATGACTGCCGGCTTGTCCGAAGCCCAGAAAGAACAGATCCTCGGTATCGTTCCTTTGAAGCGTGTTGCCGATCCTGCTGAAATAGCGGGAGTGGTTGCGTTTCTTGCTTCATCGCTGGCCGACTATATTACCGGCCAGGTCGTGTGCGTGGACGGGGGCATGGTCATGTGATGAAAACGTTCAACGATTGTAAACCATATTTTCTATTTCACATTTTTCAAGGAGGTTTTATTTATGTCCGATGACATCGTCCAGAAGGTAAAAGAAATCATCGTCAGCAAGTTGGGAGTGGAAGCCAGTCAAATTACGGAAAGCGCATCCTTCACCAACGATCTCGGTGCGGATTCCCTGGATACCGTGGAACTGGTCATGGAATTTGAAAAAGAATTCGACTTGACTATTCCCGACGAGGATGCGGAGAAAATCGCGACCGTCGGTGACGCCATTAATTACATAAAAGAACATCAGGCAGGCTGATGTCGAACGGTCCGGCAGGACCGTTGCCGGCCTTTGCACCATAGGAAAGGAGCACAATGGAACGACGCAGGGTTGTAGTCACGGGAATGGGGGCGCTTTCGCCGGTGGGGCTTACCGCCAGGGAAACCTGGGAGAATTTACTCGCCGGGGCAAACGGTATCGTGCCGATTTCCTCTTTCGATACCACGGAGTACAAGACGAAAATCGCCGGTGAAATCAAGGGATTCGATCCGACCAACTACATGGATGCCAAGGCCGCCCGCAGGATGGACCTTTTCACTCAATACGCGATGGCGGCCGGCCGGATGGCAGTGGAGGACGCCGGAGTCGATTTTTCCGCTGTGGACCAGGATCGAGTGGGCGTTATCGTCGGGAGCGGTATCGGAGGCATGTGGACGTATCACACGCAACAGGAAACGCTGTTCAAGGAAGGGTCGCCGCGTCGTATCAGTCCCTTCTTTATTCCGATGCTCATCGCGGATATTGCCGCCGGGCGACTTTCCATGGAATATGGTCTCAAGGGTCCCAATTACGCGACGACGTCCGCGTGCGCGACCTCTGCTCACGCTATCGGCGATGCTTTTATGCTTATCCAGCGGGGCAACGCCGACATGATGTTGTGCGGAGGAGCGGAGGCAGTGATCTGCCCCATGGGTGTCGGCGGTTTCAACGCCATGCGGGCGCTTTCCACCAGGAACGATGAGCCCGACAAGGCAAGCCGTCCCTTCGATGCCAAGCGTGACGGCTTCGTCATGGGAGAAGGGGGAGCGATCCTGATCCTGGAGGAATTGCACCACGCGCTCGACCGTGGAGCGAAGATCCATGCGGAAGTAGGCGGTATCGGGTTCACTGCCGACGCCTATCACATTACGGAACCGGCCCCCGGTGGTGAAGGCGCGGTTCGATCCATGCGGTTGGCCATCGAGGACGCGGGTTTGACGCCGGACGACGTGGATTACATCAACGCTCACGGCACGTCCACGTATTACAACGACAAGAACGAAACCGCCGCGATCAAGACGGTATTCGGAGAGCGGGCGTACAAGATACCCGTGAGTTCGACCAAATCCATGATCGGGCATTTGCTTGGAGCCGCGGGAGCTATGGAATCGATGGTTACGGTTGCCTCGATCGAGGAAGGGAAAGTGCATCCGACCCGAAATTACGAGAACAAGGATCCGGAATGCGACCTGTGGTACGTTCCAGGTTCCGCGATTGACGCTGACATCAACGTCGCTCTTACAAACGCCTTTGGGTTTGGCGGTCACAACGTCACGCTTTTGTTCAAAAAATTCGAGGAATGACGGTATCCTGACTTGATTCCATGCTGCGCCTGTTACGATTATTTTTTTGGAGAAGAAAAGACCGGAGTGTTACCCCGG
This sequence comes from Chlorobiota bacterium, assembly GCA_013152135.1. Lineage (GTDB taxonomy): Bacteria > Bacteroidota > Ignavibacteria > SZUA-365 > JAADGX01 > JAADGX01. The sequence continues at coordinate 8,602 of JAADGX010000035.1, read as the reverse complement.
CCTTCGAGGTAAAATCATCAAGACATGCGCTGCCGGTTTACCCCGACGAAGTCGTCATCGACGACGAGTCGTTTTATCATTACACGGGTTACCGCATCCGTAATCAAAATTATTTCAAACAAGCTCTGATCCATCGCTCGTATCTCCAGCTTCTGGAATCGGCGAACCTGAAGTCGAACGAACGACTGGAGTTCCTCGGCGATGCGGTCCTTAATTTTCTGGTGGCGGAGCACTTGTTTTACCGGTTCCGCGATGCGGCGGAGGGAAAGCTTACGAAAATCCGCTCGCAGTTGGTCAAGCGCAAGGCCCTGGTGGAATCCGCAAGGCGCATTCATTTGCAGGAGTTCCTCCTGCTCAGTCCCAGCGCGACGCAATCGCTCAATACCGGCAGCTATTCCATCCTGGCCGATGCGTTCGAAGCGCTGGTGGCGGCGGTCTATCTCGATGGCGGATACCAGGCGGCCCGTGAATTCGTGCGTCGGAACCTCGTCGAGGCGTTCGATACCACCAGTCTTACCAGGGATGACAATTTCAAAAGCCAACTCCTGGAATTTTCCCAGGCGCACTCCTTCGGCATCCCAAAGTACGAGACCGTCAAGGAAGAAGGGCCTGACCATAATCCCGTCTTTACGGTCGAAGTGTCCATTGGCGGGGTTTCCTGGGGACGCGGGCATGGCCCGAACAAGAAAGCGGCGGAACAGCAAGCCGCCCATCAAGCGCTGGAACGATTTGAAAAGGACCTGGCGCAAAAAGACAATACCCAAAGTTAATCCTGGTTATTCATGCACATTCCCCTGCTTTTCGAGAAAAGCCGGTCCGGTCGCAAGGGATACGTCTTGCCCAAGCTCGACCTGCCGGAAAAGGACATTACCGAACTGATCCCCGAACGCTTCTTGCGCGGCGAACCTGCTTCGCTGCCCGAACTGAGTGAAGGCGAGGTGGTGCGGCATTTCACGAACCTCTCCCAGTTGAACTATCACGTTGACAAGGGACTCTATCCCCTTGGATCGTGCACCATGAAATACAATCCAAAAGTCAACGAGACGGCGGCGAATATCGCCGGGTTCCGCGACGCGCACCCCTTGCAGCCTGAGACCCGGAGCCAGGGTGCGCTCCAGCTCATGCACGAATTGCAGGAACTGCTGGCTGCCATCACCGGCTTCGACGCCGTCAGCTTGCAACCGGCGGCGGGGGCACAGGGCGAACTGACCGGTGTTTTGATCATGAAGGCATATCTGGCCGCTGCCGGATTATCCGGCAAGCATAAAATCCTCATCCCGGATTCCGCGCATGGTACGAATCCCGCCAGCGTCGCCATCGCCGGACTGACTCCGGTGGAAGTGAAATCCAATTCCGACGGGATGGTGGACATTGACGATTTGCGGAAGAACATGGATGATGCCGTAGCCGGCATGATGATTACCAACCCCAACACGCTCGGAATTTTCGAACGGAACATCGCGACGATCGCCGAACTCGTTCACGACGCAGGCGGGTTGATGTACCTGGACGGGGCCAACCTGAACGCACAGATGGGGATCGTACAACCGGGACGAATAGGTTTCGACGTAATGCACATCAATCTGCACAAGACGTTTTCCACTCCTCACGGCGGCGGCGGTCCCGGCTCCGGTCCGGTGGCCGTCAGCGAGCAGCTCGCACCGTTTCTGCCCGTTCCGGTGGTAATCAAGGAGGGTGAACGCTATCGCCTGGACTACAATCGCAGGCAATCGATTGGAAAAGTGCATTCCTTCTATGGTAATTTCGGGATTTTCGTGCGCGCGTTCACCTATATCCGGATGAACGGAGCGAAGGGCTTGCGACGCGTAAGCGAAGACGCCGTTCTTAACGCCAATTACTTGTTGAGCAGGTTGAAGGGTGCCTACAAGCTTCCGTTTCCCGAGACGCCCATGCACGAATTTGTACTGTCCGGCGATTACCAGAAGGAGAAGGGTGTCAAAACCATGGACATCGCCAAGCGTCTCCTTGATTACGGCTTCCACGCGCCGACGATTTACTTTCCCCTGATCGTTCACGAAGCGCTGATGATCGAACCGACGGAGACGGAAACGCGAGAGGCGCTGGATGCGTTTGCGGATGCCATGCTGGCAATCTCCCGCGAGGCGGATGAGAATCCGGATCTCGTAAGAGAGGCGCCGCATTCAACGCCGGTAAAGCGGTTGAACGATGCATTGGCTGCGCGCCGGTTAAACATTGTGTACAAAGAGGAAGAAAGGGAGCATGATGGATGAAAAAATAAAAGAAATACTGGAAACGGCGAAAACTGTTGCAGTGGTAGGCATCTCCGCGAAACCAGAGAGGGACAGCTACGGTGTGGCGCAATACCTCATCAATGCTGGCTACACGGTGATACCGGTGAATCCGATGCTTTCGGAATGGGAAGGGCTTCCGTGTTATCCCGATTTGACGAGCATTCCGAATCCGGACGTGGACATTGTTGATGTTTTCCGGGCTCCGGAGCACGTCCCGGAAATTGTTTCCCAGGCGTTTGCCATCCGGGCGAAGACCGTCTGGCTGCAATTCGGCGTGTCAAATCCGGCCGCGGAGGAAGACGCGCGCAAGGCTGGTCTGAACGTCGTTTCCAATCTTTGTATCAAGATCGAGCACATGCGTTTGCTTGGTGGCTAACCGCGAATTCCAGGCGCGCGTATCTACTAATGACAAAGGCGGGCTAATGCCCGCCTTTGGCGTTTCACGGTAAAGTTGAACGGTTATTTGGTCAGGAGCATCTTGCGGCTCGTGACCTTACCGCCGGTTTCGAGGCGATAGATGTACATCCCGCTCTGCAGGTTCCCGGCGATGAACGGAGCCTTGTAGGAACCCGCCGGAAGCACTTCATTGACCAACGTAGCCACTTCGCGTCCCAGCATGTCGAACACTTTTAATGACACATGTCCGGCCTTCGGAACGGAATACGGGATCATGGTTGAAGGATTGAACGGGTTCGGATAGTTCTGCCCCAGGTTGAATGCGCCTGCGGCGCCCGGGGTATCTTCGACGCCCACCGCAACGTCAACGACGTCGGTGACAAAAAACAGGTCGGACGGAGCCAGATCGTCGTCGTCTCCGACATCGCCAAAGCCCCAGATGGTGTAGAGATAATACAACCGGTTATCGTCACCCACGTATGGCGCGATCTTGCTGTGCTTTTCGTCGATTGCCGGCGTTTGCGTTATCCGTTTGAACGCCCAGCCGCCGCTCGCGGTATTGCTCCGGATGTCGTAACCGGCCGTGTAGATATCATGGATCGTGTCCCGCGCAAGGACCGGCAACTGCGTCTGGGGATCATAGCGTACAAATTTGAACAGCGAGTCCGTGTCGATCCATTTCGCCCACAGCTTGTAACCGTCGACGCTTTTCGCCCACTGGTGTTCGTTGTAAATACTGAACTTGGGTTGGGGTTGGCCCGGTGGAGTATTGCCGATGTTGGCAAACTTTTGCACCCATGGATTGTTGATGTACGCCAGCCCACGGAATTCCCAGTTCTGATTTTCGTCCATACGCACTTCACCGACAAACGTGCTGTCAAGCGGGAAAAAATTATCACTGGTGATGGTGATCAGGAAATGCGGGTCCGCGTTTGCATCCAGGACCATGTCGAAGCTTGGATACATGAATCCCGTTGTGGCATCAAAGGGAACGTCGTATCGCAAGTCCGTCATTGTTTTGAACTGCACTTGCGACCACGTGTTTCCGCCGTCCGTGGATGAGGTCATCCCCAGGCGGTTGTTGATAAAGGAGAACCGTCCGCTTTCGACGAGTATTCCTACGAATCCGACAGTCATGACTTTGCCGTCCGGCGAGATATCCATCTTTGCGGTGTAAACCTGGTAGCCGTCCGGGAGCGGCGGCATGATAGCGGGCATGGCCAGGAGGTTCCAGGTTTTCCCCTTATCGGTGGACTTCAAGATGTAGTACTCGTTCAGGGCGTTGCCGGTGCCAGGATCAATTCCTTCAACGATGGAAAACAGGTCGCCGGTGGCAAGATTCACGACCGGATCGTAAGCGATCAGCCAATCTGGCGGAGTAGGAAGTCTTCCGCCTGCAAAAGTTGTTCCGCCAAAGCTGCCGCTGGCGAAAACAAGGTCTTTCCATCTTGTCTCGAGGTTGGACCACAGTGCTGCGACCCGAACGTCGGCGGTGTTAGTGCTCTTGGTTGGATTCGAGAGCATGATACTCGGATGCCGGGCGGAAAGTTGGCCGCGAGAATTCGGGAGGGTCAGGTTGATCGTTCCCAACTCGTTGCTCCACGTATCGCCTTTGTCCGTCGAAGTTTTATACGTCAGCGATCCGTTACCGGGCACGGCGCGGTTGGCACGATAGATCACAGCCAGGGCGCCGGAAAACGGATCGTACCAGATCTGGCGGGTATGCGGATTGATCGCGGTATAGGCATTGATCATTTTTCCGACAAGTTTCGCGTCTGCGGCAATGCTTGTCGGTTTTATGTTGTGCTCTGTGGAGTATTCACCGGGTGTGGTGTTGAGGTCGCGTTCCATGTACCAGTACTTGGTGTCGAGCGACATGGATGCTTCGGGTACGCGGGTATTAACCTGAGCCTGACCTACAGATACGAACATTGCTGCCGCGAAAAAGGAAATCAGGATAGGGGTAAAAACCTGTCTCATTGAGAATCTCCTGTAAAGTATTTAGAAATGCTGGATATCAAACTTGAAGTCGACCGGAGGTGGACTCGGCGCGCAAGTCGGTTACGTAAAAAACCGCCTTGGGATTCAACGCTGCGTTTCTTTATCCTTCATACATTGAAATGACAAACCAGCGCCGGTACCGAGAATACGGTACCATCTGATAAATCTCAATATACGTTGCAGTAGAAGGGTTTGCAAGAGAGGAAGGCGGCAATCTCTTTGCGTGTTGTTCAGGGCTTGCTCCAAGAAAAAAGCCGCGCATGAAAACAGGTCACGCGCGGCTTTCCGGGGTGTTTTCGTTCAGTTCTAGCGGAGGTGGAACATCGTTCGGGTTACCGAACGCCCGTTCAAACGCAGACGGTAGAAATAGGGCCCTGATGGTAAATTGCCGGCCTCAAAACGAACGACATGTCGTCCCCTGCCGGTTTCTCCATCCACCAGCGTCTTGACCAGCCTTCCCAAAGGATCAAGCACTTCCAACACAACACGACCCTGTTCTTTTACAGTATAGGAAATCATCGTGGTGCTGGTCTTAGCGATCGAGCCGAAGCCGAAAGGGTTCGGGAAATTTTGCTCCAGCCTGAAGGATACCGGCGAGGATTCCCGTTCGACCGGCACGGTGGCATCAACGCGTACGTTTTTGATGTACCATACGGTGTTATCAGCATTCACCGGGTCGCCGTCCGGGTAATCACCATAACCCCATTCAGTGAAAATGACATGCATTTCGCCGTTGTTACCCGCGAAATGAGCCAGCTTGGAGTACTTAGCGGCGACCTCTGTTCCATTGGTGACTTTTTGCGGGAGCGACCAACCGCCGCCATACGTGTTGCTGCGAATGTCCCTCCCCGCAACCCAGACATTTTGAATCGTATCGTTCAGCAGGGCATTGTTTCGCACGTAAGGGAATTTCCAGGTGGAATCACAGTCGATCCACTTGGCATATACTTTCAACCCGATAATGTCGCGGGCCCAGTGAGGCTCGTTGTAAATGGTTTCATAGATCTCAGCCCCGCTCGAAAGCCTGATGGAGAAAGCGCGGCGGCGTACCACCGGTTTCCGGATGCGCGCGATCAGGTTCATCTGCCACTCGCCGTTTTTGCGGGTAACTTCACAGATGTAGGTGCTGTCGTTGTGTTCCGGTATCAGCTCGTTGTTCGTCGGTGTTTCGTCAAACGGGTTGAAGGGATTAAGATCGGTCGTTGCGGTGACGAGAAAATGCGGTTCGTTCTGACTGTCGTAGATGACGTCAAGATTTAAGCCGAGGCGGGGGTTCAATTCCATGGGGGAGGGGCGGTCGGGAATGTCGCTCAAGGAAATATACTCCGGACCGAAGCTCCATGTCACACCTCCGTCGGTCGATTCCACCCAGGCGATGCGGTGGTTTTCGCTCAAGTACATCACGCTGTTTTCCACAATGTCGGCGGAAATATACGCCATGATCATGTGCGTGCCGTCCGGTGAAACATCGGCGCTGAGTGAATAGGCGGAATTGTTTGACGGTACCTGGTTTGTTGTCCAGGCGGGCATGAAATTGGGGTCCAATGCCGACCACGTCGCTCCCGCGTCCGTCGATACCATCACGATGTACTCGCGGCTTCCCGTTCCGGTGGACGGATCGACCCATTGTATGAACGTGATGAGTCTGTTGTTGATGTAATCGGGCACAACTTGCATGGGAATGAGCCAGTTCGGTGGAGACGGCCATTTGTTGTACACCGGATTCTTCGAGCCGAACGCGGAGGACATGTTGTGAACTTCGCCCCAGGTCGTAGTGGAACCATAGCTCATCACCTGCGGCCAGAGAAGAGAGACTTTCACATCACTGATATTGCGCGACTGGGTGGGGTTGTAAAGAAACACTTCCGGATAGCGCGGAGAACTCAGGCCGGAGGGGTTCGTTTGTCCGGCGGCCACGTTCGGTCCCTTGTCGGTCCATGTGGCACCACCGTCACTTGAATAGCGCACGTAAAGGGAGTTCCCGTTTCCCTGCGGACTGCGATCGTTTCCGCGGAAGACGACCGCGACCGAGTTTGTCGCCGGATCACACGCGATCTGGCAGCGGTTCTGACCGAGTGTGCAATACGTATTTGCCATCTTCCCGATCTCGAACAAGTCGTTCGTAACATGCGGTCTTTGCTTCGTCAGGTTGCTCGCGGACACGTGGGGCATTTCCACCGGATGAACAGAGGGATCGAGAACGGGTTGCCTGTCTACGATACCCCGCACCGGCAGCGATTGATCCACGGTAACATGGACTCTTCCCGTTTGTGCGAATATAGAGATCGAAAAGGCGAGAAAGGATAGAATGACATATCTCGTTGCCTTCATGGTATCCTCCATAACTTGATTTCCAATAGAATTGCGTGATAGTCGGAATCGCTGAATAACCTGCCGGGCTGTGCAATTCGACAGGCGTGAAAAAATGCGTTTGTTCTATCGATTTCGTACCACGGGCCGTGTTTACGGCCCGGTACGGGGAAGTTCGTCGGTGTTGTTTGGGCTGGTGCCGTCAGCGCAAGCGGCGTATGTAGGCGTCGACGTTGTACGTCACGCGCACAAGCTGAAGATACCGCTTGGCGTCTTCTTCTTTTCCGAATGGTCCGACCTGTACCCGGTACCATTCCTCGCCGTCGCGGCGAGTGACGGAGATGAAGGCAGGAAGGCCGCCCTTCTGCTGGAGTTTCTCCGCTTCGCGGTCGGCGATTCTGGGATCGGAATAGGCGCCCACGGAAATCGCCCATCCGCGCGTCGGCTCCGAAATGTATTTTGGTATGTACGTTCCCGCTTCGGCAGGCACGCGTGTACCGGAGGATTTGCTTTGCACCGGACGGGGTAAAGGAGGCGTGTGCCCCCTCTTGAGAACGCTGTCCACGAACGCCTCAGCTGGAATAACGTCTCCAAATTTCGTCTTCAATTCCAGCGCTTGCCGACGGGACTTCAGCGGACCCAACCGCACCCGATAATAGGTGGCACGTTTTGATTCGATAAAGTGACTTTCCACGACCGCGGGAAGACCCAGGGAAGCAAATGCTTTCTTTTGCTTCTCTGCGTTTTTCATCTCTCTCCACGAACTGACCTGGAGGTAGTATTCGTACGGCGACTCCACTGAAATCTCTCCGGTCGTCGGAGTGGTTTCCGTGGTTCCGGTTGTGGATGTAATCTCCGTCTTTTGTGTTTCGAGCAGGGAGCTGACGTACGTGAACGCCTTATGCAGCCAGCCTACGTACCAGGTGGTGACCAGTAAAACCGCCAGCAGGATGAGGACGATCCAGAACCAGGCGAACCGTGAACGGGTGCGCTGCTCTTTCCTGATTTCCTGAACGACGGCAATTTCTTCCGGTATCTCTTCTTCCCGGCTTGCTGTTTCCTCTGTGCCTGGTTCAGGGGGAGTGGCCTCCGGGAAGTCCGATGCCGTTCCGGAAATCCGTTCCTCGGCTTCACCGATGGTTTCTTCTTCCGGAGCTTTTACCACGTGTTCCGTCTTTTCCACGGGCTCGGTTGGTGGCTCAACCGGATGCTCTTTTTCGAGATCATCTTTCATCGCCATGGCCGCTTCTTTTTCAAGTTTCGCGGGTGGGGTCTCTTTCAGGACAGGTTCGGTGGAAGGAGTATCGTCCGGCTCGGTATCGGAAGAACGTGTACTTTTTCTCGACGGTTTCACGGGCTTTTCCGGTTTTATTTCCGTTTTGACGTCTCTCACTTCTTTCAAAATCTCGGCCCGCAGAGACTCCGGATCGGCAAAGGGGTCGCGTGAGCCTCGATCGGCAGGGCTCTCGCCGGGTTCCGAAATGCGTATGCGCGCTCCGGTGTCTTTACCGGAAGCGCCCGGTGAGGGAGCGCCGCGTGCGGGTGTTTTCTCTTTTTCCGGATGGTGCTTTTTGCCGCCTGCCGGTTTTGCAGGTGGTCGGGACTTTTCCTTTGACGAGGTA
>JAADGX010000271.1:2764-3066 GCA_013152135.1 Chlorobiota bacterium | reverse complement strand
CAGTCGTAACGATTTCCGGTCCATGTTTACGAGGGGCATTTTCAACGAATCACTTCCGGGCCAGAGGAATTTCTGTCACGTGACGCAATCGGAGGTCGATGAAAGTTACCTGTACGCAGAAGGACGATGCGCTGTCTTTCAACATCGCAACCAGGCCATTGTCAGCTATTCGCCAAAGCGGAGCGGTTTTACGGGGGTGAAGAGTTTTCGTGTCGATCTGGTTTGTGGACAGAGCGGCGACTTCGATGATCTGCGAATCGATGGAACCCAGGTACTGCAGTTCCCATGCGAATTCAACGCGG
>JAADGX010000271.1:0-2754 GCA_013152135.1 Chlorobiota bacterium | reverse complement strand
ATTACCGGACCTATGGCGTGATCATTCCTCTATTGTTGGAACCCAATGCAGGCAGCGCTTCCATTCGTGTATGGAAACACAACGGCTTGCTGATGATTTCGATGTACAATCACGATGGAGAGGAACGGGATTTCAGCAGGGACGAATTGTCCGCGTGGCGAAATGGGTTTGCTATTGCCCTGGTACCGCAGGAGGATTTCACTTCGTTCGATGCCTTTGTCTCCAAGGCGAAAGACTATCGCGTGGAAGAACGCAACTCAAATGATTACGTCAGGGATATTACCTTTGCGGGTCCTGCCGGGTTCATGGAATTCCGGTATGACGGTCTCCGCGAAAGAACCCTCGATCGGCGAATAAACGGGAAAGACGTCACGATCAATCATATGATTGTCGAGGCAGTGCCCGGAACGCCCGTCCGGTTGTGTCCCGAAACCCTGTTCGGCGATGAGGCCTTTGAAGACAATGCATAGATCACGACGAGACGCATCGTGGATCAGGAAGCATTTAACCGGATACGGTTTTGTCTCGCCGTGGATTATCGGTTTCATCCTTCTGACCGCCGGCCCGATGATCTTTTCTCTTTATCTCAGTTTAACCAGGGCGACGTTGTTGTCGCCGCCGAAATGGGTCGGATTGGATAACTACCTGCACATGGTAGCGGACGACCCCTTGTTTTTCACCAGCCTCTGGAACACCGTCTATTTCGTGGCGTTTTCAGTTCCCCTCGGACTGCTTGTGTCCCTCATACTCGCGTTGCTGCTGCACCAGCGATTGAAGGGCATCGGCGTGTTTCGCACCGTGTTTTTTCTTCCTTCTATCACGAACATGGTCGCCGTGTCGGTGCTTTGGCTCTGGATATTCAATCCCGAGTTCGGTTTGATCAATACGTTCCTCGATGCATTTGGCATCCGCGGCCCGATGTGGTTGCAGAGTGAAAGTTGGGCAAAGCCCGCCCTCATTATCATGTCATTGTGGGGTATCGGCGGTACCATGATTATTTTCCTGGCCGCGCTGCAAGGTGTCCCGCAGAACCTGTACGAGGCGGCGGAGCTTGATGGTGCGGGGAAGATCCGCAAGTTCTGGCACGTCACGTTGCCGATGATATCACCGGCATTTGTTTTCAACCTGATCATCGGGGTGATCGGAAGCTTCCAGGTTTTCACACAGGCATTTGTCATGACGGGAGGCGCACAGCCGGGCAGCGAAGGTGGCCCCAACAACGCTACGCTGTTTTACGTTCTCTACCTTTACAAGAAAGCGTTCCAGGAATTCAGGATGGGCTATGCTTCCGCCCTGGCGTGGGTTCTTTTCATCATCATTCTTCTTTGCACTGTTGTTTTGATGAAGATGTCGAAATCGCGCGTGTACTATGAAGGCGTGGATCAGAAATGAGACCTTGGGTATCGTCCAAATATAACAGCGTTCGATGGCTCGGATGAAAAGCAGTCGTATATCCTTCCTTGCCAGGACAACGATCCAGTACACGGTCCTATTGACGCTGGGGACCGCCTTTATGGTGCCGGTGATCTGGATGTTGTCTTCGTCGCTCCATGACGCGCAGGGTGTATTCGCCCTGCCGTTCAAGTGGATACCGGAAGTATGGCACTGGGAGAATTACTACCGGGTCGTGACGCTGCTTCCGTTTGGGCGGTATTTCGTCAACACGCTGATCATCACCGTTCCGTACATGGTGCTCATGGTCCTTTCCTCATCCTTTGTTGCCTACGGGTTTTCGCGTCTTCGCTTCCCCGGCCGCGACAAGTTGTTCGCCCTGTGCGTGGCGACGATGATGCTCCCCGGCCAGGTGACGATTATTCCACTCTACATCATGTATTCAAAGCTCGGCCTGGTGGATACGTACTGGCCGTTGATCATACCGGCGGTTTTCGGGTCGCCGTTCTACATCTTTCTCTTGCGGCAATTTTTTCTGACGATCCCCAGGGAGCTGGATGAAGCCGCCCTCATGGACGGTGCCGGTCACTTGCGAATATATTGGAGCATCATTCTGCCGCAGGCTCGTCCCGCCCTCGCGACCGTTCTGATATTTTCTTTCATCGGTTCGTGGAATGATTTCTTCGGCCCGCTGATTTACATCAACTCACCCGAGAAAGCCACACTAACGTTGGGGTTGAATCTCATGAAAACCCAGATCCTTGGATCAGGCGTTGTTGAATGGAACACGTTGATGGCGGCGTCCGTCCTGGTGCTCATACCAAACGTCATTCTCTTCTTCCTGGCGCAGAAACAGTTCATGCGAGGCATCAATCTTGGAGGTATTCGTGGGTGACGAAGTAAAGGGTTGGAATTCCATCCAGCTAGATGGAACCGGTCATGCGGCGCGGATGATTGTGCTGGCATCGGCACTACTTGTATTCCTGCTTTCGTGCGGGGGAAGGAAAGCAAAGGACGCCGGGACGCCGACGGTGACGTTTAATTGTCCGGCGAATGCTCTCCAGATAAAGGCGCTGGAAGAGGAGATACCGGCTTTCACGAAGAAGACCGGTATCGAGGTGAAATTGAATCCATTCAGTGGCGAAGAAAAACTCTACGCCATGCTGGCGGCGGACCAGGCGCCGGATATCTTTTATACAAACACCGTGGTGCGGGATAAGCTCGCCGCTGAAGGGTATCTCCTGGATCTGAGATCGGTCAGCAAGGGCGACCCGTTTCTTTTGCGACTCCGGCCTGAAGTCATCGAGCGCGGAAAGGCGATCGATGGAGGGTGGTACAGCATCAGCAACTGGGAATTTACCT
>JAADGX010000240.1:675-3487 GCA_013152135.1 Chlorobiota bacterium | reverse complement strand
ATTGTGCCCATCGACAGGGAACGGCTGTACCGGGAAGCTCTCAGGAAAAAGAAAGAAGAAGTAAAAAGTAAAAGGTAAAAAGGAAAAAGTAAGAGGTGTGGAGAGGCTGAGGGAAAGTGTAAGGGAAAAGGCATAAGAGCTTATGGGAAAAGTGGTTACATGGGATGACTTGAAGGAATTGCGTGAAGGGTGGAAGCGCGAGCGCAAGATCGTGGTGTTCACCAACGGCGTGTTCGATATCCTGCATCGCGGCCATTGCGAGTACCTGGAGCGGGCGCGGGCGCAGGGCGACGTGCTCGTGGTCGGGCTCAACGCCGACGATTCCGTGCGCAGGATCAAGGGCGAAAAAAAACCCATCGTGCCGGAAGAGGACCGCGCGTTCATCCTGACCCGGTTGCGGAGCGTTGACGTCGTTTGTCTCTTTCATGAGGATACACCGGAACGCCTGATTGCAAACGTACTTCCCGATGTGCTCGTAAAAGGGGCTGATTACAAACCGGCTGAAATTGTGGGACGGGAGACCGTGGAACGAAACGGGGGTAAGGTCGTTACCATACCACTGACGCCGAACAAGTCTTCAACAGGAATTATCGAGACTATTCTTGAACGATATTGTGCCGAAGGCGCAAAAAGATATACCACCTGAAAAGGGGCGGATGCGGTGGAGAAAGATTGTCCGGATCACGCTTCTGTTCGCCCTGTCCCTCTTCGTTGTGTCGCTGCTGCTCCTGGGAACGACGCAGACCGCGTTTTTCCGGAACTGGCTGCGCGATATCCTGGTCGACCTGGCCAGTGAAAATCTCCACGCGGAGGTGTACATCGGCCGGTTCGAAGGAAGCATCTTCACGGGTTTGACTATTGATTCCCTGTCCGTGGAAAGAAACGGCATGCCCGTGTTCTCCGCGTCATCCATCACCGTCCGTTACGATCCCTTCCAGCTTCCCAACAAGTACCTGCGGTTGAGCGAGATCACCTTCGTGCGTCCGGCGGTTTACCTGCTGAGAGGCAAAGACGGCGTGTGGAACGTGGACGGCCTCTTTGCCGTCGCCGATTCCACCGAGGAAGCCGGGTCCTTCGACTGGACGTTCGACCTGGATGCGGTCCGAATCCTGGATGGAAGGTTGACCGTGTACGATTCGCTGACGGAAACCGGATCGGTATCTCCCAACTTCAACACGTCGAATCTTTCCCTTGTAGGTATCACGTTGTCGGCGCGGGCGCTCGTGAGTTCCGATCTTGTGACACTGGCCCTGGACGCCTTCAGCGTTATGAGCGCGGACCGGCATTTCGTATGCACGAATATCGTGGGCGACGTGGAAATGACACCGCGCACCGTGAAGTTGACGAATCTCGGAGTCAACACTTCCCGGTCGCGTTTCATGATCACGGCGGAGATGGAAGGCGTCGGCATTGCGGGCTTCCCGTCCATGGATTCGCTCGCCGTCGCCCCGATGCACGTACGGCTTGGCGCGCCGCTCCTGTCCTCGGTTGACTTGCGGTACTTTATCCCCTCGCTCGATTTCCTCGGCTCGCGGTACCAGGTGGAACTCGAGGCGGAGGGATCGTTGAAGCAACTCGCCGTGTCAAGCCTGTACCTGGAAACACCGGGCACAATCATCAATCTCAAGGGGACGCTGCGCGACATTTTAAAGGGCGAAGGGATGTGGATGGACCTGGTCTCCACGGAAACCCGTATCGACGCGGCGGAGCTTCCGGATATCATCCCGGGCATTCCCCTGCCCGATTTCTCTTCACTCGGCATCGTGAAAATCGACGATCTCCGGTATGAAGGGCAGCCGCTCGATTTCCACGCGGCGGTTTCCACGACGTCGGAAGCCGGAATTATCGAAGCGAATCTTCAGCTTAACCTGCGCGAACGGGATCTCATCTACGACGGCACGGTCAGTACACGCGGTTTGAACCTGGCTCGTGTCTTCGGCGACCGGTCGTTTTCGTCACACCTGAATATCCGGGCCGACATCGAGGGGTCGGGCACGACAATGGGAGAAATTTACGCTGCGGGTGAGGTGTTTGTCGACTCCTCCCGTTATAATCGTCAAATCATTCAACAGGTGCGGACGACCTTCCTTTCCCAGGGGGATCGGATTGATCTCGATGTGCGGGCTCGTCACGGCGTCGGCACCGCGTCGGCAAAAGGAAACCTGGTCGTGCAGGACGGCGTCGTGTCCTCGTTCAACTTCACGTCGCGGTTCGACCACGTCGATCTCGGCAAGTGGTTGGGGCGGGATTCCCTCGACACGGATCTGAACGTTTCGGTTTCGGCCAACGGAACCGGTTTCGACCTCGAAACATCCTCGCTCGCGTTCCGTGTCGAACTCGACACGTCCGTCGTTCGCGGGTATCCCGTAGAGCCCGATACCGCGGAATTCCGGATCGATCAGCGGGATCCGGCACGAAAATCTCTTTCGCTGCGGACGCGCTTCGTCGATGCAAGCCTGACCGGCGTCTTCTCCATTCCGCGACTGGTGGATTTATTTGCTGCCACGGCCGATACGATTGCGCGCGATGCAGGTCGCCTTGCGGCGTTCGAGCGGCTTGCTTCCCCCGTTTCCATGGGCTATGACACCGGAGTTGACACCGCGGGCGCGGTGGATGCCGAGTATTCCATCACGTTCAAACGTCCTGTTGAATTCCCGGTGTATTTCGGTTCCCAGCCCTTGATCATCCGCGGAAACCTCGATGGACGCGTGAAGGGCAGGACCGACAGCGTGAGTATGACCGCCCATCTGGCTCTTCCCGAATTTTACTACGTCGATAGTCTCAACTTGTACATCGTGGAAGGACTGGATGT
>JAADGX010000240.1:0-616 GCA_013152135.1 Chlorobiota bacterium | reverse complement strand
AATATGCGCGGGCGGGCGGGTATGGTGTATGCCAATGGCGTACACCTTGAGCGCTTGAATCTCGACTTCAACATGGAAGAGCTGGAGCCGAGACTGCGGTTTCGCAGCATGCTTCCGGACGGCGTTTTTATTGAGGGAGCCGCTGACGGGAAACTGGATGGACGCGTCGATATCGGTTTCGAGCGCTTGCAGGTATCCTATCGCAAAAAACTTTTTTCCGTCGAAAAACCCTTTCGGGTTGTCATCGATAGTGAAGCAGTTTCCGTCAGCCGCATGACCGTGAAGAGCGGAGGCGGTGTGATCGAGATAGAAGGCACGCGGACCTTCAGCGGGCGCAACGATTTCACCGTCTACGGGACGCGTTTCCAGCTTTCCGACGTTGACGATATACTCTCGCAGAACGAGGATGGAGAGGATGGAGAGGATGGGAGGCGGTTCCGGGGCAAGGTGGACGTCAACGGGACTATTACCGGCACTGATATCGAACCGGTGATGGCGCTCGAGGTCCACATCGACAGTTTGAATTTTGCAGGCGTGGACATGGGCACGCTCGAACTGGAATTGACGTACAACGACCAGCAGGTACAGGTTTTCGGTGATTTGAACTACGGCCCGA
>JAADGX010000088.1 GCA_013152135.1 Chlorobiota bacterium | reverse complement strand
GGAAACGTTGAACCTATCATCCAAAATCGAGAAGCGCGGTTGGTCGATCACGACAACGATTACGACAGCGACAACGATTGCGACAGCGACAACGATTATTCAAAGCGCAAATTCCAAATCTCAAATTTCAATTTTCAAATCCCGCACACCTTGCCACCTTGTCAGCACTTGCTGTTTATCGTTTACAGGTAGCACGCATCCATCTCTCCCTTCTTGCCCCTTCACACCACCCGGTTTTTACCCCTCGATAACACCCTTGCAATAATTTCATAAAAAACCTATGTTCCGTGACTCAAGCAACTAAAAAAGACGATTGCAGCCCGGAATCGCAATGTGTATTTATTTTTTGATTTTTGACTCGTTTTGTTCATTTTAGGGGTCAAAATTGTCGTGGTTCCCGCAGCCAAATTGTCGTGGTTTCCGTACAACAAACTTCTTGACAAGGTTGTATATTATCTCAGGCCAGCGCTCGACGCTCACTCGGCGGACGGGCGGTTTGCAGAAAAAAAAGACGGAACAGGAAAACAAAAATCCAAGAATAACCTGAGACAGCGAGGTGCCACAATGACAGGTGATTCAACCATTCTGATCGTGGAAGACAACGACGACCTGCGGGGAGTTCTCAATACGTGGATCAGCGGGAATTTCCCCCATTGCACGGTCGTTACCGCTCGAACGGGCGAAGAAGCCAGAAGCCTGTGTGCGGGCCCGGGCGGTGAAGCCCGCCGTAGTCCTCATGGACATCCGCCTTCCGCGGGAAAACGGCATCGAAACCACGCGCTTCATCAAGGCGTGTGTCCCCGAAGCCCGGATCATCATCCTGACCATGTACGAGCCCTCACTGTATCGCGAACAGGCCTTTAATGCCGGGGCCAGCATTTACATCATGAAAGACCGGATATACGACGAGTTGCCGAAAGCGGTCGCCCGCTGTCTTCCGCCCGGAGTACAGGGTGCCGATTCCTGGCGGGGATATAGCCATGGCAGGCTATCGCAGTGAACGACCGGACGCGCAAAAGCGCAGGTGGTGTTGAGGCATTTGACACCCCATCGAGTGAAAACAGTGTCATATTTGTACACGATGGTATCCATCCCATATACTCCCCTCTCCAAGATCAATGACGCAGGTGGGGTTTTGGTACGAAGCGGGCCGGGCCGATCTTCGAAGCCTGACCCGCTTCAAAGGGGGGGATATTGACACTTCTTCTTCTCGTAATTCCGGTCTTCATGATGTTTTTTATCCTTTCGAAATTGCGTTTTTCTTGCACATCCATAACAGATTTCGTACATTTATTAGCTTATTTCTGATTCTCTGGAATGAATGTACCGGTAATAAATGTTTGAAAATCTGTCAGAGAAGCTTGACGGCGCGCTGAAGAGGCTGCGCGGCCAGCATCGTATCACGGAGGAGAACGTCTCCGACACCTTGCGTGAAGTGCGCCGCGCATTGCTCGACGCCGACGTCCACCTCGCCGTGGTGAAGGAATTCATCGAGTCGGTGAAGGCCAAGGCGCTGGGAGAAACGGTGGTGAAAAGCGTTTCCCCCGGCGAACAAATGGTCAAGATCCTGCACGATGAGCTCATGGCGCTCATGGGTTCCGAGCAAAGCGACCTCCGCCTCGGGAACCGGGTCCCGGCAGTCGTACTCGTGGCTGGTTTGCAAGGATCGGGCAAAACGACTTTCTGCGCCAAGCTTGCCCGTCACCTGAAATCGAAGGGACGGCGGCCCATGCTCGTCGCCGCCGACGTCTACCGCCCCGCCGCCATCGAGCAGCTTAAACTCCTGGCCGGGGAACTCAGCGTGCCCGTCTATTCCGGCGATGAGAAAAATCCGGTGGAAATCGCGCGCGAATCCATCGACGCCGCCCGCCGGTTGATGGCGGATACGGTCATCATCGATACGGCCGGACGCCTGTCCATCGACGAGGAAATGATGCGGGAGGTGGAGAACATCAAGAAGGTCGTGAAGCCGGATGAAACCCTGTTCGTCGTCGACGCCATGACCGGCCAGGACGCCGTGAACACCGCCCGCGCTTTCCACGATCGCCTCGACTACGAAGGCGTCGTGCTCACGAAGCTGGACGGCGACACGCGCGGTGGAGCGGCGCTGTCCATTCGCCAGGTGGTGAACAAGCCCATCAAGTTCGCGGGCGTCGGGGAAAAGCTCGACGCGCTGGAGCCCTTCCACCCCGACCGCATCGCTTCCCGTATCCTGGGCATGGGCGACATCGTGACGCTGGTGGAAAAAGCCCAGGAGCAGATCGACGAGGAAGAAGCTCTCCGCCTCGAGCGGAAGATGCGCAAGAACCAGTTTACGCTGGAGGATTTTTACAACCAGATTCAACAGATCAAGAAAATGGGTCCGCTCTCGTCGGTACTGGAAATGATTCCCGGTATGGGCAAGGCGATGCGGGGCGCGGACGTGAGCGACGATGCCTTCAAGCACATCGAGGCCATCATCCAGTCCATGACGCCGGAAGAACGGCAGACCCCCGCCATCATCAATGCCAGCCGCCGCCGCCGCATCGCCATGGGCAGCGGAACTACCGTGCAGGACGTGAACCGGCTGTTGAAACAATTCAATGAAATGAAGAAGCTGATGAAGCGCGTGACCCGCGGCGGCATGAAGAATTTCATGCAGGACATGCGCGCACAGCGACTGGGTTGATTCGAAATGAAAGACTGTTCAAATATCTATTTTTTTGGAGGATAATTCGTGGTAAAACTGAGATTGCAGCGAAGAGGCAGAAGGAACCTTCCGATGTACAAGATCGTCGCGGCCGACGTACGCGCCCCGCGCGACGGCAGGTTCATCGAAGCGATAGGGCATTACAACCCGCTGACCAATCCCCGCACGCTTGTGGTGGACGAAGAGCGCGCGCTGTACTGGTTGAAAGTCGGCGCGAAGCCCACGGACACCGTGCGCGACCTGCTGAGCCAGGCCGGCGTGCTGTATCGCTTGCACCTCGAGCGCAAGGGCAAATCCGAGGAAGAGATCCAGCAGCTTCTGACCGAGTGGAAGCAGCAGAAGGAAGAATCCCTCGTCTCGAAAGTCAACAAGAAGCAGGTGCGCAAGGAGCGGAAGAAAGCCGAAGCCGCCAGGCAGGAATCCGCGGAAGCGGAAACGGTTGAAGCCGCCGCCGAGGCTCCGGAAGCCACCGCGGAAACCGCCGAACCCGAAACGGCGAAAGATTCCGGCGAGAGCGCCTGAACGCGTCGCTCGTTTCACTGTCGTAAACCCGTCATTGTCGCACGTTACATTCCGGATACCGCATGAAGGAAGAACGAGAGATGTGTCAGATCGGTCGCGTCCTGCGCCCGCACGGCATCCGGGGCGAGGTCAAGGTCCAGGTCTTCAGTGACACGCCGGACCGGTTCCGGCTGCTCGACCACGTGTACGTGCTCAACGGCGAGGATACTCCCCGCAAGCTGGAAATCCTCTCCACACGGAACCAGGGCGATCACGCGCTGCTGACGTTCGCGGATGTGACCGACCGCGAGGCGGCGGAGTC
>JAADGX010000190.1 GCA_013152135.1 Chlorobiota bacterium | reverse complement strand
CGTCTGGGTCATGAAAAAGTCACCGAACTGATTATTGGTGGCCTCCTTCAGTTCCTGCGGAACCTCAACGAATATTTTCAGATCGAGTTTCTGATGCAAGCTGCGGGAAACGGCCCGATGCTTATCCAAATCGAATAACGCCACACCGCCACCGGAAACGTGATATTCCCGCACCTCGGCATTCCCCTGGCCCGTCTCGATGATTTCCGGGCCGGTATACCGCGATTGTATCGTCATCTTGATTTTTCCCATTTGCTTCCCGTCCTCATCCACGAGGCCCGCCAGGCGATACGTCGCATGGTGCTGAACCTGGAGATATCCCAGCATGGCATCCTGGATGATCGACCAGCTCGAATCAGCGGTAACCGGCTTATCGCTGAGTTTTTGGAACATCAATTGCAACGTGCCCCGGAGAACATTCCGCGCGTAGTCATCCCGGATTTTCTTCTTGGTCTCCAGCTTCGTCCGTGCGGCATCGGTTCCCAGAAGTTCGTTTTCGATCCCTTCCAACCCCCATATCGAATCGATCGATCCTACAGGGTCAACCTTGATAAAAAACGGGTGCTTTAAAGCGGCGGTGTACTGAGCCAGCACAGCCTTGCGACTCGAGTCGGCCGGATTCTCCGAATCATAATTCAATTCCTGGGTGCCGGTTTGTGTCGTGACGAATTTTCCGGAGTACTTCACCCTGGTCAGTTCTCCCTGCAAGACGTTGTCCGATTGCGGGGTGAACGCAAACCAATATTCCACCTCGGTTCTTCCGCCCTGTCCGATGGTATCCCTCTTCTGTTCCATTTCTTCCACATGTCGCATGTGGAATCGGAACGCCTCGCCGGGCTTGAACCGGTACCGAAGCAAAACGGGCGCATCAATTCGTTCACCGGATGTCGATTCAACATTCCCCCTGTCATCCCCTGTGGAGGAATGACTTCCTGCATTTGCCTTCGTATCATTCTCTTTTCCGGAATTCCCGCAGGAGAGGAGAAACAGTGATACGATGAGGACAAAAAACGAACGACTGGTAAGACTCATGCTGGCCGACCTTGATTTTAGTAAAGATAATAGTTCCGGCTGCGTTCATGGAAGCGGGCTGCCGCCCTGTTCCATCGGGCCAGGATTACATCGATAGCCCCGGCGGATTGCAACCTTTCCGCCAGACGCGTTTCCCCGACAAGATAATCAAAATGTTTTGTCTTAGTAATCTGAACGGAACGGAAATGAAAAAACGTGGCCATCAGGCTTAAAGCAAGACGCATGGGATCGTACTCCCGGGGATGCGTAACCGTTATCGAAACGCCGCGGCAGATTTGGCCTTCGAACTTGGGATTCATGGCCCCGGTTCGTCGTTTCGGGACGAAACTCACCGGTATAACCGTCACACCGGCAACATCGTACTCCCGGAAACGGGTCACCACGGAATCCGCTGACAGAAAAGGAGCTCCGATCAACGCGAACGGATAATCCGTTCCCCGTCCTTCGGAGATGTTCGTTCCCTCAAAGTAGCAGGTGGCCGGATACACCAGCATCGTTTCGACGCGTGGAATATTGGGGGAAGGTGGAATCCAGGTGAGACCCGTTTCCGAAAAAGTCATGGCGCGCAACCATCCACGCATGCGAACCACCGTCAGCTTCGGCACGCGACGAAAATCCAGCCACTTTTCACCCACGGCCATTTGCGCCAGTTCTCCCAGCGTCATCCCGTGCAGAACAGGAACGGGCATCATACCCACGAATGATTTCAGGCCGGGATCGAGCATCGGTCCGCGGGCGCCGAGAAAAGCCAGTGGATTCGGTCGATCGCAGACGAGGAACTCCACCGAGTTGTTCGCCGCCGCCTGCAAACACAACAACATCGTGCTTGCGTACGTGTAAAACCTCACACCCACGTCCTGCATGTCGAAAATCAGGATATCGATCTCGTAAAGGTCCTCACGCCGCGGTGCACGTTGGTTTCCGTAAAGCGACACGACGGGAATCCCCATGATACGCTCCCGTCCCTCGACCCGTTCACCCGCTGAAAACGTGCCGGAAAAACCATGTTCCGGCGTGAAAATTTTTCGGAGTTGAAATTCCTTCCGACCGGCGAGATGCTCGATGAGGTGCCGACCATCGGAACACAGGGCCGTACGATTGGTCACGAGGCCAACGCGCTTTCCTTTCAGCAAATGAAGCGAATCGGCAACCAGAACGTCGGCGCCCGAAAGGACAGGGGCCTGACAGCGGACGCCTGCCGGAAGCACGGCCAATGCCGCCAATGTTGCGAAGGCAAGTACTTTACAGAAAAATCGTTTTTCCATTTACCTGAATCCCTACCGGGGATGGAACTACAGTTCGACGCCTCGTTTCAGAAAAAGACACCATGCCGCTAAACTCATCCCATCCCATATTGTTCCGTTCGCGATCATGGAGTTCACATCATCGCGTGACAACAAAACACGTTCGAACTCCTCCATGACGTCGGGACGTGAATCGCCAGCCGACAATTCGCGGGCAAGATAAACCTGGCAAATTTCATCGGTAACGCCGTTGAACGGATTGAACGCTCCAAGATGAAGAAACTCCTTCGCCGTGTACCCGGTCTCTTCTTCCAATTCATTGCGCGCGGTTGTTGCGGCATCCGTTCCCTCCTGTACACCGCCGGCGGGAAACTCGAGACTGTCTCGCCGGTTGAGGTAGCGGTATTGCTTCACCATGACGATTCGACCGTCCTCCAGCACGGGAATAACCATGGCTGAACCGGGCGTGGATACGTAATGGTATTCACCCTCGTAACCGGTGGAGAGCCGGTAGCGGTCCAAACAATACGACCACCAGGGATTCTTCCAGCGAATCTCCGTCGAAATTCGAATCCACCGGGCAAGTGCCATCAGCGAGTAAGCGAGACGATTTCCCGGCCAGAGAAGAAATAGTTGATTTCCTTTTCGGCGCTCTCGGGCGAGTCCGAGCCGTGAATGATGTTTTGTTCTTTACTTTCGGCGTAGAGCTTCCGCAACGTTCCTTCCTCCGCTTCGCGCGGGTCGGTGGCGCCCATCAACTTGCGCAAATCGGCGATTGCGTTTTCCTTCTCCAGGATGATAGGAACGCAGGGTCCCGAAGACATGTACACCACGAGATCGGTGAAGAAATGTCTTTCGCGATGAACGTCGTAAAAACCACCCGCCGTGTCCGGCGTAAGGCTGATCATTTTCATGCCGATGATCTTGAACCCGGCATCGATAATATGCTGAATGACTTTCCCCGTCAGGTTCTTCCTGACACAATCGGGTTTCAGAATTGCAAGCGTTCTTTCCACGTGTTATTTCCTTGATTTCGTATAGTATGTTGAACATGGATTCATGAAATTTCAATTTGTAGATATTCATCCGAATATGAAAGCCCGGTAATACTACCGTCGGCAACATCCAACGCCCTTTCCCCTGACATGCTCACCGGATGCGGACAGCGGTCCGCGCCGCGGATTTTTCCCCTGCGCGCACCAGCACTTTGAGAACTCGCGGGAGATCGGCATCATTAATCCGGACCGAATGATTACCCGGTGAAAGCATCCCAAGATCACGCGCCCGGAAAATCCTTCCCAGCACGTCGGTGAGGATGACTGAAACGGGCGCGGGCTTGTCGAGCTGAAACACGACCGTGAATCCTGAAGAAAACGGGTTCGGGTACACGGGCTGGAGACGGAAATGCGATACTTCGGCCGGGCGGGTTCCCGCGGGTCGAGCTAATGAAATATCCGCCACAACAGGAAAGTGATCTGATGCTGTTCGGGAATCATCGACCCAGAGTCCCGTTCGTTTCAATTCGTCCGGGGCCAGGTCGGCCGAGGAAAAAACATAGGCGTGGGGAATGTCAAGAACGCTGCCGCTGTAAAGGACGTAATCCAACCGCCCCGGCAGGTAATTGCTTGGTTCGTTGTGCCACGTGAACGTGAACAGGTTGGTCACGTGCCTCGGGTTGAGATCCTCGAGATCACCGCCATCCCAATCGGGCGGCTCATCGGGCCCGAATTCGGCGTTGTCAAAAATATCTCCCGTCAACAGCGTTTGCAGTTGACGCCTGTCCCCGACGAAATTCATATCGCCCATCAACAGGATCGGCGTGCGTTCCGGAAGGACAAAAGGACCGGTACCGTTTTTCGTTGCCCGGAGGAAAGAAATAAACGCATCCGCTTCCTGCTGGCGCTTGTCGTCCGCGTTGCAACACCGGAGATGCGCGTTTACGACGAGGACACGCTGAACGGGTGACTCGTGCACCCTGAGCAGAAACGCCGACAACCTGTGATTGTCCAGCACGATTGCTTTTTGCTCCACCGGATAACAGGTCACAAGCACGTTCCCCTGATCGATCTTGTACGCTGTAAATTCCTTCCCGGCAGACGGGGACAGAATCGACCGGATGTACTGCTGCACTTCTTCGGCTGTCTTCCCAAACAGTTCCTGCAAACACAAGATATCCGGTTGTAAAACCCGGAGGATCCGGGTGAATGCCGGACGCCGGTCAGCGTCCATGAATCCACCGTTGTGGACGTTCCAACTCAACACCCTGATATGCGCAGGACGTGTTTTGAGTAAAGGAATCGTGGCGATGGAATCGTAGGCATCATCCCGCCAGGAATACCTGACCGGTACGTATTCGTCGGGCAGGCGGTCGCCACCGGCGCTTCGATCCTCAAGTACGACGCGAATGAAACTTCCCGTGAACATCCGGGTATCGTCGATTTCAGATTGCCGATCGACGGCAATCTCGAAACGGTCGGAACTGAACGACGGTGCGGCGACCAGCGAGATGTCCGCCGGTTTCAGAGGCACGGGTCCAGAGGAGATGTACGCGGTCCCCTGCCTGTCTCCGAACGTCCATACAATGTCGGCGCCCATCTTTCCGTTGACAAACCCCGTGGAAGCGGAGCCGTCCGCGTCGATGTACAACGTGATTCTGTTGTCCTTCTGCAGCACGACTTCCCTGCCAACGTCAAAAGAAAGGTAGAGGAACCGTTCGTCGTTGCGAATAGTGAGGTTGACGAAATCAATCCCTGAACTCCCGCCGTCGCCTTTTTCATCGACATACGTCGGTGTCTGGGAGATCCACTCGTCGAACCGTCCGTCAATCGCCGGTCTTTGAAGCTGTGCCTGGGCTACAAAGGCGACGCACAGCAGCGATATCGCGAAAAAGTATTTCATCAAGACAAGGTGCGAAAATAATTCCAGATTGGACAGATAAGAATTATGCTCTTGGTCGGTGGAAAGAATCAAAACCGTTCAGATTCATCAAGCCGCCTGGCCAATTCCGCGATACCGGTCCGCTGCCAACTGCTCCCTGTTTTTAATTGCTCGGCCAGCGAGGTGTACCGTCGGGCGATGCGCGTATTGCGAATGGCGGTGGTCAGAGCAGAGCGGTTTCCGACAAAAACCAGAAACGATCGCGCGCGGGTCATCGCGGTGTACACCAGGTTGCGCTGGAGCATGATGCGGTGTTGCAGGGTCATGGGTATGACCACGCACGGGTACTCGCTTCCCTGACTCTTGTGGATGGTGATGGCATAGGAAAGGACGACTTCATCGAGATCGCTGAAACTGTACAGGACATCACGACCGTCGTACCGGATAACACATTCGGTTTCCTCCTCGTCGGCGGAAACGACCACCCCGATGTCGCCGTTGTAAACGTCTTTCTCGTAGTTATTCCGGATTTGCATCACTTTGTCGCCTACCCGAAAAACGCGTTCGGGACCCCGATAGAAAACGCGGCCGTCCGGGTTCAGCGCCTCCTGCAAAACGCGGTTCAGATTCAAAACCCCCGCATCGGTATGACGCATGGGGGTCAAAACCTGGATGTCGTTCACCGGATCGAATCCCATCTCTCGCGGAAGCCGTTCCACGACGATTTCCCGTACCAGCGATGTCAGTTCTTCCGGTGAATGCGCATCCACAAAAAAGGTGTCTTTCCTGTATTTCAACGGTTGTCCGTGCAACACGTTGTGGGCGTTCATGACGATGGCGCTTTGTTGAGCTTGTCGGAAGATCGTTGTCAACCGGACGACCGGCAGCGCCCCGGATGCGATCATATCGCGAAGCACGTTGCCAGGGCCGACCGACGGCAACTGGTCCACGTCCCCGATAAGTACCACCCGGGCCGAATCCGGCACCGCTCGAAGCAACGAAGCCATGAGCAACGTGTCCACCATGGAAACTTCGTCCACTACCAGCAGGTCCACCTCCAGGGGTTGTGCCTCGTCCCTTTTGAACCCGCCCGTGAATGGATCGAACTCCAACAACCGGTGAATCGTTTTCGCTTCGCACCGGGTCAACTCGGACATACGCTTTGCCGCCCTGCCTGTCGGCGCGCAGAGCGCGGATTTCAGACCCAGGTGCTCGGCGATGGCAAGGATGCCGACAAGAGCGGTGCTTTTCCCCGTACCCGGTCCACCAGTGACGATGACGATCGGTTGCGAGAACACTCTCTGAATCGCATCGACCTGGTACGGGGCGAACTCGATCGCGTTTTTCTCCTGCACCTGCTTGATTTGGTCGAAGAGTTCCACCTGGTTCACTTCATCGCGGGGTGCCTCCTGGAGACGTTTCACGTCGAACGCAATGCGGGCCTCGGAAAACCAGAGCACGGGGAGGTAAACCCGGTCTTCGTCGACCCGCAGCCTGGCAGCCGCAACAGCTTTGTCGAACACGTTCTCGAGCGATTCAACGGAAACTTCCAACAACGCGGAAACCTCTGTAAATAGCGTCTCCCGCGGCAGGTACACGTGGCCGCGACTCCACGCGGCCTCCCGGAGGAGAAATTCGAAGCCCGCCATGATGCGCTCCGGCGCGTCCTTCGCCATTCCCAGGCTCTGCGCGATCCTGTCCGCCACGGTAAAACCGATACCCTCGATGTCGTCGATCAGTTGGTATGGATTATCCTGGAGCCTCAGCACCGCCGATGTTCCGTACGCCTTGTAGATTTTCACCGCGTAGGCGGTGCTGACGCCGTGGCTTTTTAAAAACAGCATCACGTTCTGAACGCCGCGCTGCTCGTCCCATGAATTCTTGATCCGAATAAAATTCTTCGGCCCGATACCGGGTATTTCCTTCAGTCGGTGGATCTCGTTGTTCAGGACTTCTATCGTCTCGTCGCCGAAGGCGCCGACAATACGCTTTGCCAGCGTCTTGCCAACCCCCTTGATCATGCCGGAAGCGAGGTATGCGATGATGCCGTCCCTGGTGGCGGGATACGACGTCTGGTACGAGTCGAAAACGAATTGCGCGCCGTACTTGTGATGCACTTTCCACTCTCCCTCGAGCATGAATACGTCGCCGGGATTGGGCGCAAGCATCTCCCCGCACGCGGTGAACGTTTCCCTCTCCTCCACATCCTCGAACACGCCGACCATGAACGCCGTGGTCGGACTCTGGAAAATGATCCTTCGCAACGTCGCCTCCCGCGTCTCCCTTTCCGGAAGTGAACCGTTGTTCTCGCGAGCAGTCATGCAGCCGTTGTCCGATAAGGATAGATCTTATCCACCTTCGTATTTTGAAGGTATCTTCCTGGACGCATTGCGCCGGGACACCTGGAACGCGGAGTATCTTTTATTTGGAGGACGAGCATGAAAAGTTTCACGGAATACCTTTGGTTCAACACATCATCTCACCGTGAATATATCAATATTACGGAAACCGTGGCGGACATCGTACGGAAAAGCGGGGTCATGGAAGGGATGGTCCTGGTCTCGGCCATGCACATCACGGCGGGGGTGTGGGTCAATGACGCTGAAGACGGTTTGCTCGCGGACATCGATCAATGGCTGGAATCCCTCGCGCCCTACCGCGACGACTATCGCCATCACCGCACGGGCGAGACGAACGGTGACGCGCATCTGAAAAGCCTGCTCGTTCACCACCAGGTCGTCGTCCCCATCACCGACGGGAAGCTTGACTTCGGACCCTGGCAGCAAATTTACTACGCCGAGTTCGACGGGCAGAGACGAAAGAGAGTCGTTGTGAAAGTCATGGGCGAGTAAAAGAGCCTGCCGTCACTTCTTCATAATGATGATCTCGGTGCGGCGGTTGAGGCGGCGTCCCACTTCGGTGTCGTTGCTGGCGATGGGGTACCGCTTGCCAATGCCACGGGTGCGGATGCGGTTCGCGGCGATGCCCTGCTTGACGAGGTAATTTTTAACGGCCAGTGCCCGGGCCTCCGAAAGGGCGAGATTATACGCGTCAGATCCGATTTCATCCGTGTGACCCACGACCTCGATTTCCATCGTCTGATACGCGTTCAGCATGGCAAGAACATGGGTGAGTTCCGGTATGTAATCCGATTTCAGTGTCGCCTTGTTGAAATCGAACAGGATGTTGCTGAACACGAATTTCTTGTCCACTTCCAGAAGCGGGACATCCTCGTCGAGTATTACTTCATCGTCCAGGTTCCGTATCTCCAATCGTATGGACTCGGGCGGAATGTTTTCTTTCATGGTGTACGTGGCGGAATACAGGTTGGCGATGCTCTGGCTGAAATCATTGAGCACCGAGCTGAAATCCTCGATGATATTGAAACGCCAGCCCGCGCTCGCGTCGACCAATTCCCCGTAGGCTTCATACTTGGGCGGTGTGATCGCCACCAGCCGGATGAAATTCTTCCGTAAAAACGCCTTCATCGATGCCGTCGTAAATTCCGTTTTGCCGTCGCCGTGATCCCCACGCTGGTGAAACATGGCATCGGTAATGAGCACGATGATTTTCTGTGAATTGTGCCGGAACTTCAAGCCCGCCGCGGCCCGGATTCCCTCCAGCGCGTTCTCGTTGTCGTCCCCTCCTCCCCTGATGCGCAGTCCGTCAATCCACCGCTTGAACTCGGAAACATCGGAAGTGAAATCCCGCACGCGTTCCACCCAATCGCTGAACGTGACCAGGCCCAACTGGTAGTCGATTCCCTTGGCGGACAATCGGGCCGTGAATTCATCCACGTTGACCTTTACTTCGTTTACTTCCTGACGCATGGAGCCGGTCTGGTCGATGACAAAGACGATATCCACGGGAAGCGTGTTGTCAGCGGAAATCGTCTCCAGGGATTCGATTTTCATCGGGATGCCGTCCTGCTTGATGACGAAATCGTCTTTATGCAATCCCTGGTAGAAATGGTTAGCGCTGTCCCTGGCGTCGATGATAAGGCTCACTTTTGGATAACGGCTGATATCAATCGTCCGCAAACTGATCCAGACCTTTCGCGGGTTGCTGGATGAAGCGGAAACAATTGAAAGGCGTTTTCCTTGCACAACGGTATCCGGGCGGGAAGTCGGTTGCGCTTGCGATATCAAGGAGAAACCGAACAGAAACAGAAAAACCGCCAGTCCGACCGCAACGGGCGCTCGTGACCCCGGCTTCTGCCTGTACACTACTTGCTCCTCCCATGCTGATCCCTTCATGTTCATCAATTGCAAGCTATGGCCTCACGCCGCAATTTCCAAGGCGGAAAATACCAGCTACCATGAATCACCTCGATGCTACGGAACCACGAAAAATGAAAAATGCCTTGCCGATGATGTTCGCTGGCAAGGCATTTTTCAATGCTGTTTCAGGATCAGAACTGGAACCTGAACTGTAACCCGGGAACAATCATTTCGTCGTACTCCCAGATTTCAGGATCGCGGAATACCAGGCGCGAATACTTGACCTGGGCCCGGAGCCATTCGAAAATATTCAGGTACAGCTCACCCATGATGCTGCCGTTAAAATACTGGAGCGACACACCGTATATCGTCTTGCCGGTGCTGTTGTATTCGAGCTTGACAAAAGCATCCATGACGGCCTTGCTCGAGACTGTCTTGAGACTGTCCGTGATGCTGATATCCGAACTTGCGACTGCATCGGGAGGCCCGAACACTTTTCTCTTGCTGCCTTCAACTTTCATGTAGCCGGCGCCGATGTGAAGTCGAAGTCCTTCGAGAAGCCAGGAGCCGAGATCGCGCCAGTAATACCCGGTGGCCGTGGCCGTGATGTGGTAGAACGTGTTGTACCGCGTAGGATTGAAGATGTCGGGGTTCGCGCCATCGCCATTGATGATGATTCCATTGACATCGGTCACCGTCTTGTTGCCGAAGGACTTGATGCCAAAGGAAATGAACGTGGCGGCGCCGATTCCCTGGGCGTCCGACTCGCGACCGGCGGAGCTGCTCGAGAGCTGCTTCCAGTACTCACCGGAAAAGCCGAGCGTCCCGTTGAGTTTCCGGTGCTTGAACAAACCGAAATCCTTCTCGATGTTCTGATCACCCCAAATGAACGGAACGGCAATCCCGGCCTTGACGTACTCCGTCGGATCGGGTTCGTACACGATCAGCAGGTTCCACTGGGGGCCATAGAGGAAAGGCAGGTTCACCCAGTCCTGGCCGATCTTGAGTTCGAAGCCGGCGCGGACACGGGATACTTTCAGCGAAACTCCGTCCTTGGCTCGCTCATCCGTGCTCAATGTCCACATGAAACCGCCGCCGAACGGTATGCTGATGCCGGATTCCGCCACGTAAGGCGCGGGTTTGATGACACCGGTTTCCATGGTATGAGGATAATCCCGTGCGACGAGTTTTTCGTAAACATCCGCCGTCAGGGTTTCCCGCAGTATTCTCCGTCCCACGAGCCGATAATCTTCGTAATCGGGATCATCGCGGTTGATCATAAAACCGGCGGACGACGGGTTGTTTTCGCTGACGGGCCTCGCCTTTTCAATGATGATGCCTATCAGGTTGTTCTCATCATTCGGGCGCTGAACGACCCGCATCTTCGCCTTTCCGCTCATCAGTCGTTCGGCAACTTCCACGGCTTCCATATCGCTGATGTCGTCGCGGTTATCCCTGATCTTCCGCATGATTTCGAGAATCAGCGGCTCATCCTGGATGATCCACTGCGGAAAGAATTTTTGCACCAACGGGTCCAGTGTCGTGATGGCGCGGATGAGGATGTTCAACCGCATGCTTTCGTCGCTGTAATGATTGATGGCAAGCATGAGCAGCGAGTAATAATTCGCGCGGTCATCGTCCGCGGGATTATAGGAAACCATTTCGTTAACGAGCTTGGGATAGCCCCAGTTCATGCGGGTGGCAAGCTCCTGCTCCGAATAATTGGCACTGCGCATGAAACGCAGGGCCTGTTCCACGCTGGTAATGACGTCGCGGTGGGCAGCATCCTGCGCCGCGACCGGCACGGGCGCCACCCAGACCAACAGAGCGGCAAGGAGGACGCTCATGATAATGATGTGTTTGATATTCATAGTCTTTCTAGCTGTTATCGGCATGACACGGTCAATGTGTATTCTATTCATGGCATCCCCCCTTAGTTAAAAATTGATGGGAAACCAAAACGGAAACGCGGACTAACCTGGAAATAACTGGGTTCTTGCTCCCAGATTTCCCTACCGCGCAGCAGGAAGGCGTACTTGGCTTCGACGCGGAACCACTCGGTCAAATCAAGCCATGCACTCGCCATAATGCCGCCGTTGAAGTACTGAATACCCATGCCGTATGGATTCGTTGCGCCCATGTTGATGAAACTCAAGCTGAAAAAGACGTCCACGATTTCATTTTCTTTGCCCAGCGTGTACATCGTACCGGGTCCCGCATCGAATTCGATCACGTTGTTTTCGTGCACTTTCGATGTTTCGCCCGGCATGACCACGTGCGCTCTCTGCACCTGGACGTAGCCGCCGCCCACTTCCACGCGGAAGCTGAACGTCGGGTTGCGCTCGCTGTTGACGAACATCAGCGGGTAGGCCAATCGGGCGATGGTGGAGTAGTAGAAGAAATCGTTGGTGTAATCAACCAGGTCCACCACCTTGTCCAGTACTTTCATGTGTGAATACGCCGCGTCGCCGTCGAACTTGTCCGTGACACTGAGATCGCCGGTCAAGGCAAACGGGAACCCGAAGGAGAAATCGAAGTCCAGCGTGTATCCCATGGGCGAATTCAGCAGTCCGTGGTTCAAGGCCAGCGGTGTCGGCATGTCGGGCGTCACCATGTTCATGGGAAGGATCAGCCCGAGATGCATGTCATTTTTATATCCGACCATGAGGGCGCTCATCCCGGAGGCCCACAGCGGCGCGTTGATCTCGTCGTTGCCCAGGCGGTACTTGATGGTCCAGTTGGGCGCAAACGAAGCCCGGGCGGGCGACCGCAGCTCTATCCCGAACAGTGAAAAATCGAGCACCGCCACGTCCGACGGTTTTTTCCCGGGATTCGCCACGATGGGAAGGATCTGGGTCATCTTGGCTTCCGGAGCATTGATCTTCAAGTATCCCATCGTCTCGTAAGGTGACTCGCCGACGTACTCGAATTTCAATTCGAATCGATCGCCATCCTCGCCTTTGGGTTTAAGAACGACCGGTAGCTTGGTCGTGACACGCCAATCTCCCGCCGTCTCGCCGATGAACGACGCGCTGGATATTTTCAGCGGATCCTGACCGTTTTGATTCTTGATCCGGATCTTGATGTTCTCCGGGTAATAAATGGGGACGGTCGTTTTCACGATCGGTCCCGGCGCTTCTTCCTGCGCAGGCGGCTGGGGCACGACGACCGTATCCTCGGGATTCCAGAACGAGTTGAACCGCCCTTTCATGAATTCGAGGTTTTTCCCCTGGACCACGAACGGACCGCGTTTTTCCGGATACCACACGTCCGCCGGAAGAGCGATGGAGGGTTCCTGGCTCCGGCGGGCCAGGATATCGTCGTACAACTCGGGATCGAGGAGATTGATCATCGACCATAACTTGGAACCCGCAAGGTCGAATGCTTTCACGATGGTTTCACCGGAACTGCCTCCAAGACCGAACAATCCGGTTTCGCCGGCAGCACCTTCGGCGCCCATTTCCTCCGGTGGTAATTGCTCGTTCTTGATGATTCGAATTTCCAGCAATTCAAACGGTGGGGCACCTTCGTTCTCCTGTTCCTCCGGCGTTGACTCTGCATAGTAGATTTCCACCGCGCGAATCTGGGCGCTTCCAACACCCTTGCGGCCGGGAACCGGAAACGTCCCGTCTTTGCGGTACTCGTCTTCAAACATCTTGAGTTCGTACGCCTGCTTGAAGAGTTCGTCGAGCCGGTCATGATACGCCCGCAGCGTGAAACCCTTCACCTGCGTATAATCGTATCCAGTTGAAGTAAATCCGCGGCGTCTGCGGGACGTGGTGGGTCTCGGTTTATCCTTTGCCGCCTCTTCCACGATAATCTGCTTCGTCTGGACTTCGGTGTGAACTTCCTTGAGTTCTTTCTGTTTCTGCCGTACTTCCGTGTCGGATTGCGCGCGAACCGGGTTTGGAATTGCAACCCCGATCCAAACCAGGCAGGCAAGAAACACGGCGAGATGAGCTGATCGCATTCTCATGGTTTTCAGTTGTTCTATTGTTCTTGTTTGCTTGTTCATTAGTGGGGATCTCCTCTCATTCACGATACAGGATGATGTCATACGTTTTTTCCACTGATCCAACACGGATACGGATAGTAGCATCATCTCCCTCGCGACTGACTCTCCCCCGCAGATAGAACGTCACCTTGGTTCCGCCGTCCGTTCCCGTATTTGGATTCATCTGTGGTTCGACCTGTACCTCGTCGAGAAGGTCCTCGCCACTCGCCGACTCGACTTCTATGCGGATTTCGTTCCGTTGCACGTTCTTGATGTTCTTCGGAGAACAGACGCCGCACTTGGCCGTCACGAACGAGAACGGGGTGTTGATCGGATAATCTTTTCCCGAAGCAAAAGACTCTGATACAATGCGAATGGGCTGCGGCGTGATGGGGAATGTAAACGTCGATATTTGCATTTCCGTCGCGCTGGAATCCGCCAGGTAACTGTACTTCTGGTTCTTGTACATCGCTTCGATGCGCAGCGCCTTCCCGACGTCCGTTTCCGGAATCTTGTAATCGATCGTCGGGCCGGTGCCCTCAAGAACCTGCGTGTTATCCACGAATACCTGCCAGGCGTAATCCGTCACGTTGTCGAGCCCGACCACGGAAATGTTCATGTTGAAGAACTCTCCCGCATAGGCACCCAACGGCATGCGACGCCGGAGGAACGGCTTTTTCACGTGCACCGTAAACGTTATCGGTTTGGCCACGTCAAGAGCGCCCGCACCGCGATTGCCCCGCGCATTGAGCGTGATCTGGTAATCGCCGGGTTCGTTGAACGACCCGGTCCACACCCATTTGCCCTTCTCCGGATCATCCGTCTGGAAGGGGTTCCGGGGGTTCCGGGGATCGAGGCAGATGCCGCCTCCTTCCGCGTCTACCGAGGCCACGTTATCGACCGTCGTGCCGCGAATCTTGATTTCATTAACAGTGGGGAACCCAACCGCGGTCGTGACATCCTCCGCCTGAAGCCCGAGTTGATCGTAGGCCTCCGAGATAACGTCAACAAAGAATGTCGCGGGATCAAGGTTTTCACTCTGTTCAATAAAGTGCTCAACCGGCGTCCCCTCCAATTGCGGGTCGCTGTCGATCGCATTTTGAATTTCTTCCCTCGTGAATTCGAGCCTTCCGACTTTGACCATCTCTTCGGCTCCACCTCGCTCCGGACTCATCTTGATCTCCACGCGGTTGGTCCCCGCCCTGACCCGGAACTCGAAGGTTCCAGGCCCTAGATCCGCTGTCCAGTTGAATTTATATAATCGCGTCCCCGTCGTCGATTCCAACGTTGAATCCTGGATATCCTTGGGATAAAGGAGTTTCTGCACCGGTGTTGGAATCATCTCCTTGTACACGTCCACTTCCGGCGGCGTCGTGACCTCATCCTGGTCGCCGAGCCCTTTGACGCTGATCGTGAACGTCCGGGATTCACCGACTTTCAGCTGGTTGTTGCCGACGGCAGCCACGGTGGGCATGTTCTTCAGCAACTCCAGAATGATTTTCCTGTTTTTTTCCTCCAGCGCCCGTTGCTGTTCCAACAGGAGCTCTTCGGCGTCGTCGCGCTCGACGATAACGATGAGAAGCTCACTGATAACGGCGAGGTACAGGAAGAAATAAACGCGGTATTTACTATAAGTGTCAGCTCTAGCCATGTGTTAAGTACCTCCGCTTATTCAATCAGCACGGGTTAATGCATTGCTTCTCGTTCGAGACGGCTTGCCTCTTCGAGTTCCTGCTTGAGTTGATCCAGCTTCGCCTGGACCTCGGCCAAACTCAGTTCCTTGCCGCGGTTCACGCCGGGGAATCCTTCAAGGTCCGGTCCGGTTTCTTCGGACTCGTACCAGGTCGTGAATCCCAACAATAAAAGAACCGTCACTTCGACAACGATCGCGTACATAATCCAGTCCGGCTGGTGCGCCACGAAGAACTTGATGCCGCGGAGACCGATCATGGCGATCAGGAATGCCGTCCCCATGAACGCGATAGCGGTGATGTTATTCTTGTATTTCTTGATGAACTCTTCGTGCATGTAGCGTTTGAATCCCTCGCGGATGCTGCCTTCCTTCTTGTACCACTTTTCCTGGTGCAACAGGGATTCACCAAGTTCCCTGGATATACCAAGCGTGATGAGCAGATTCCCGACGGCGGTCGACAGTTTTCCCCTTGTCAGGAACAACCCGATGGGGGTGAAGAAGAAAACGATGGTGAACAGACCGACGACCAGCAGAACGATGACCGGAACCCAGTTGATGATAAAGGTCGAGCGGCCGATTTTCACCACGTTCATGGTAAGCGGTCCTCCCGTCTTCAAATCTTCGAGCTCTTCCGGCGTGGCCATTGACAGGTTTCGACCCTCGCTTTTAAGTTTCTTGAGAAGCGTGTAAATATC
>JAADGX010000192.1 GCA_013152135.1 Chlorobiota bacterium | reverse complement strand
CGGATCCCCTGCAGGTCGGCGATGAAGTGTCGTATTACCCCGGCGAAACCAACCTCGTCATGGCCGACATCGTGATTATCAACAAGATTGACACGGCGGACGTGGAATCCGTGAACGAGCTGCGTGAGAACATACGCTCGGTCAACCAGAAAGCGATCATACTCGAAGCGGCGTCGCCCATCTTCGTGGATCACCCGGAGCGGATAAACGGCAAGCGGGCGCTGGTGGTGGAGGACGGCCCGACCATGACCCACGGGGAGATGCAGTTCGGCGCGGGAACGGTGGCTGCGCTCAAGCACAACGCGCGGGAAATCATCGATCCCAGGAAATACACGGTTGGAAGCATCACGCGGACATTCAAACAGTACCCGGACGTGGGAGCGGTGTTACCGGCCATGGGGTACGGGGCGAAACAGATCAAGGACCTGGAAGCGACCATCAACAAGACTCCCTGTGACGTTGTAGTAATCGGCACGCCAATCGATTTGAACCGGATCATAAAGATCAAGAAGCCGACGGTGCGGGTGAAGTATGAGTTGCAGGTCATCGGCCGGCCCAACCTGGAAGACCTGTTGAAGAATTTCATCGCGAAGATGTAAAGCTATAGCAATCTAATAACGAAGACCGCTCAATGGAGCGGCCTTATTGTTAGAGTATTCGGGTTCCCTTTATTTTCAGCGAGCGCAAGCTTTATGTTTCCCCTTACTTCACCGGGTTTCCGTCTTCGTCCACGACCACGACTTTGCCCCATCCGAGGCTGCGCACGTCATTCCCGATTTTCTCCAGGTCGCCCACGACGATGATCAGGCAGTGATCGAAGTCTACGTATTTCCGAGCGGTTTCGAGTATGGATTCCGGCGTTTCCTTCTTCACGGCGGGAATGTAATCTTCGATTTCGCTAATGGGTAAACCGTAAGAAATCAACGGCGCGATTTGTCCCAATACCATGCTGTTGCTTTCAAAGTTCTGCACGTATCCTCGTGTCAGGTTTTTCTTCGTCTGATCCAACTCCTCGGGCTTGATGGGGATCTTCCCGGTGATGCCCTCCAGCTCCTTGCGAAATTCCACCAGCGACGGCTTGGTGAACTTGGTCTGGACACCCGCCGTGGCCATCCAGTAGCCGTAGCCGCGGTTCATGGAGAAAAACGAGAACGCGCCGTAGGTGTATCCCTTGTCTTCGCGTAGGTTGAGATTGAGCCGCGACGAAAAGGCTCCGCCCAGGATGGCGTTCATGACCTGGATGGAGCGATAGTCCTTGGAATAGCGGTCCGGAGCGGTGGAACCGATACGAATCTGCGACTGGGGCGCACCCTGGCGATCCACGAGGTACACGACACGTTCCTCCGGGGCGGAGAACGCAGGAAGCTTCTGTTCCGGGACGGCGGCCTGTTTCCATGAGCCGAGGTATTTCTTTACCGCGGTCAACGCTTCTCCCAACGTGATATCACCGACGAACACGATAGCGGCGTTGTTGGGTCGCCAGTACGTCAGGTAGTTCTTGCGAAGCTGCTGTGCGGTAAGCTTGGGTATGGAATTTTCCGTTCCCTGCGAAGGCAGTCCCAGGGGATGCGTGGCGCCGAACAGTTCCTTGACAAATATCCGCGACGCAATGGCGGAAGGATTGGCTTTTTGTTGCTTGATGCGGTCGAGTGTTTGTTTGCGCAGGCGCTCGAGTTCGTCCTTGGGGAACGTCGGGTTCAGAAGGACGTCGGCGAAGATTTCCATGGTGGGATCGAGCCGCCGCTTGAGACAACTCATGGAACTACCGTGCTTGCTGCCCGAGACACTGAGCGACGACCCGAGCTTTTTGAGGTCGTCCTGGATTTGGAGAGCGGTGCGGTGCTTGGTTCCTTCGTCCATCATGGCCGCGGTCAGCGAACTCTCGCCTGCGTTGTCCTCGGTTTCCAGGAGATTGCCGCTCTTGATGATCAACTGGCTGGTGACCAGCGGCAGTTCGTGTCGTTCCACCACCACGACTTCAAGGCCATTCGGTAGCGTCCTCCGCTGCACCTTGGGAGCGTGGAACTCGAAGTCATCCTTGATGGGCGGCGGGATAGAGCGATCGAAGTCCTTGACGTCCGGTCTGCCGCCTTTTTCCGGCGTGATGTATACCTCGAGCCGGTGCGCGTCAGCGATCCATTTATTGAATTCACGTGAAATCTCGGCCGGTGTTACTTTCTGGTACCGGTCGAAATCTTTCTGGAAGAAGTCCGGATCTCCGAGGAACGTGTTGTACCCGCCGAGGCGGTCAGCGATTCCCCCGAATCCCCCGATGCGTTCCAGGTTGGAGATGAAACGCATCTCCCACTGGGCTTTCTCCCGCTCGAGCTCATTCTTTGTTATACCATCCTTGGCCAGCTTGGCGATTTCCTCGTCCACTACCTCGAGGATCTTCTCGAGGGATTTGCCGGGGCGGGCAGTGACGGTGATGGTGAATTCGCCGGAGATCTCGGAGCAACTGTTGTTGGCGCTCACGCTGGTCGCCAGTTCCAGCTCACGGACGAGCCGCTTGTACAAGCGCGAATTTTTCCCCTGGCCGAGAACGGCAGCCGCGTAATCCAGGCGCGATTCTTCCGGTGAATACCGTTCGGGTGTCGGGTACACGAGGTAGAGTCGCGCTTGGGGCACGCGATCGGTGGCGAAGACTTGCTTGTTGCGTGGCAATTCGGGAATGTCGACGCCGGGGCGCGACAAGGGGGGGCCGGCGGGTATGGGGCCGAAGTACTGTTTGATGAGCTTCTTCGCCTTGACGGGATCGAAATCACCACTGAGAATCAGGGTGGCGTTGTTTGGCGTGTACCATGTCTTAAAGAAATCCTTGACGTCATCCAGAGTCGCCGCCGTAAGGTCGTCGATGGAACCGATGACCGTATGCGCGTAAGGGTGTCCGGCGGGGTAGAGATTCTCGGCGATAAGGTACTGTGCCACGGAATAAGGGAAATTATCACCCTGGCGTTTCTCGTTCTTTACCACGTCCCGTTGGTTGTCCAGCTTTTCTTCCGTCATTGCATCGAGCAGGTACCCCATGCGGTCGGATTCGAGCCAGAGCGCGAACTCGAGGGACGACGTGGGCACGGTCTCGAAGTAATTCGTGCGGTCGCGGTTGGTAGTGCCGTTCACGCCGCCGGTACGGAGGTTGGCTCCGGCTTTCTCGGCCAGGCTCAGGTATTCGCCCTTGACGTTCTTTGAACCCTGGAACATCATGTGTTCGAACAGGTGAGCAAATCCCGTTCGTCCCGGTTTCTCGTTCTTGGAGCCGACGTGGTACCACAGGTTGACGTTTACCGCCGGAATTTTCTTGTTCACGTGCAGGATAACCTGTAAACCGTTCGCAAGGGTATATTTCTCGAATTTGATTTCCGGCAGTTTCTGTCCGGAGGTGTACGAAGTGACAGCCATAAGCAAAATGATGAGAGTGGGTAATACGGATCGCCGTTTCATGAATTCTCCAGTTGATTATGAAACATTGCACAGATTCTCATAGAAGACAATGTACGGAAGAGATGGATAATTGTTCTACTGCGGGAAAGATCCCTGGAGTATTCTAGTATCGTCGTGTCTGGTCAAAATTTCTTCGCAGGGCTTTTGGTACCGTTTTACCCGCGCAAGCGGGAGTCTATGTACACCGGATCAAGTTCGGAATAATATCAGGGACTTCTAAAAACCAGTCATCAGGAGTTGCGCCGTTCCCATATCCCCGAGCCACAGCTGGTTATGGAGCGGTGAGCCGGTTCATGGTTCCGTACCACGGGAAGAGGATTATTCGTATTTTGACACAGTTTGAAGCTAGGAAAGGAACGTACGTGCCCCCCCGTCAACTGAATTTCACGCCTGAACCACGAGTTGAGCTTTACAAGGCTTTCGACAATCCGTTCAGGAATGCCCTCGCCACCGCGCGCACCTGCTACTCGTCAAAAGGCATCATCGATGACGATGACATCGACATCGAGCGCTGGAGCGGCCTGGCCAGGAGCATCTACAAGGCAGGGCATCACACGACGTTCCAGCACGCGCATTTCCAGTTCCGTCTTTCCAACGTGTCGCGCCAGTTCATCTGGTCCTTCCTGCACAGCCATCCGTTCTATAATTCCGAGCAAGTAAGCCAGCGGTACGTAAAGATGAAACCGGGTAACTACGCCATTCCCCCGCTGGATGACGCTGCGCATCGTGTATTCACTGAAACGGTGGAACGACAAACAACGGCCTACGAGAGGCTGATCGAGATGCTCATACCCGCCGCGGGCGAAGCGTATTTTTCCCATTTTCCGTATCGCCGGAAGAACGCCGATGCCTGGAAGAAGGACATTCGGAAAAAAGCCATGGAAATCGCCCGTTACGTGCTGCCGGTAGCCACGCACGCCTACCTCTACCATACCATCAGCGGAGTGACGCTGTTGCGATACTGGCGGATGTGCCGTTCCTTCGACGCGCCGCTGGAACAAAAAACCGTTGTGGAAAAAATGGTACGGGCGCTCATCGCTTTCGATCCCTCGTACGAGCTGGTGCTGGAAGATCCCCTGGAAGAAGAAGCGTTCCCGGAGCAGTGGTTTTTCCAAGGCAGGGATGGAAGGGAAACCGCGGCGCGGGATTTCATTCGTGAATTTGACGACCGTCTCGGCGACAGGTGTTCCCTGCTGGTCGATTTCTCCGCGCGTGCCGAGGAAACCCTGGCCCGGGCGGTGCGGGA
>JAADGX010000153.1 GCA_013152135.1 Chlorobiota bacterium | reverse complement strand
CGGTAAATAAGGCCTTTCTCGTACAGCCGCACGAACACTTCACGAACAGCGCGCGAAAGCTTTTCATCCATGGTAAAGACCAGGCGATCCCAGTCCGCGGATACGCCAAGCTTGCGGAGTTGCTGGAGAATAATGGAACCAAACTGATCCCTCCATTCCCACACTTTTTCGAGGAATTTCTCGCGGCCCAGATCGTGCCGCGTTTTTCCTTCTTCACGCAACGATTTTTCCACCACGGTCTGCGTGGCGATGCCTGCATGATCCGTACCCGGAATCCAGACCGTGTTTTTCCCTTCCATGCGATACCAGCGGATATAAATATCCTGCAATGTATGGTTGAGGACGTGGCCCATGTGCAACATCCCGGTGATATTGGGAGGCGGCATGAGCACAACGAACTGCTCCTTGTCCGGCTCCGGTTCAGCGTGAAAGACCTTGTGGCGCTCCCAGTACGCGTACCATTTCTCTTCCACCAGAGATGGATCGTATGCCTTGGGTATTTCTTTAACAGGGTGTTGCGATGTCCCCATTCATGTTTTCCAGATACTGTTACAAAAAAATTCTCGATGCAAAAGATACGAAAAGAAGGCCGGTGAAAGAAGCTTGGCTTCCCCGTCCCCTATTAAACACGGGAGCATCAAGTTCGATACAGCTGGAACACCACGCAAAGCACCTTTCTTGCGTTTCCATCCTGGAAGGTTCGCCGGATTGCCGTATCTTGAGTAACGATGACATTTCTGTTGAACATCAAACAGGATTACCCAAGATGAACATCTTCCGAACCATTCCCCTGTTGCTTCTTATCACAATCGCGAACACATCCGCGCAGGAACTTTACACGCGGTTTTTCACCGAAAACACCATGCGGGTCGATGTGTATCACACCGGCACCAAGGGCGAGGAGCTTATCACGCTTGACGAAGTATACCGGGAAGGGCCCTGGCCCGGCAGCAGGATCAACCTCATAGACACGTTGAATCTTGGTGAATACCTTTTCATCGTTTACGACGCAAAGACCAACATCCAAATCTATTCCCGCGGCTATTCCACCATATTCAATGAATGGCAAACTACCGATGATGCTCTTCAAGGAAAATATCACGCTATCAGCGAAACGGTGCGGTTTCCGTTTCCCCGCCGGGCGGTCAAGCTTGAGATCCTGCGTCGTGATAAGCGAATGGTCTTCCGCCACGTGTTCGACTGCATCATCGATCCTAACGATCCGACCCGTGTGAACGTCGAAAAACGAGCCGCGGACTTTCCGGTGGTACCCATCATGGAAAACGGCCCTCCACGCGAAAAAGTCGATATCCTGATTCTCGGGGATGGTTACACGCAAGAGGACATGGAGAAATTCCGGGAAGATGCGCGTCACTTCAGCGCCATCCTGTTTGACACAGAGCCGTTTAAAGACCGGAAGGAGGACTTCAACGTCTGGACAATCGAGGTTGCGTCACGGGAATCAGGTATCGATATCCCAGACAAAAACATCTGGAAAAATACCGCTCTGGGATGCACGTACAACACGTTCGGCAGTGCGCGATACGTTTTGACGGAAAAGAACAAGGAACTCCGGGACATTGCCGGCGCCGCGCCGTACGACTTCATCACCATCCTTGTCAACGACAACCGGTACGGCGGTGGAGGAATATTCAACTTGTACACGACGACGTACACGAAGGTCGATCAACGCGGCCAGGAATGGCAGATGGATTACGTGTACGTGCATGAGTTCGGACATAGCTTCGGTGGCCTCGGCGACGAGTATTACTCATCATCGACCGGATATAACGATTTCTACCAGAAAGGGATTGAACCCTGGGAACCGAACATCACCGCCTTGCTGGATCCGGATAACATCAAGTGGAAGTCGCTTCTCACACCGGGGATCGAAATTCCAACAAAGTGGGGAAAAGCGCAATACGACAGTCTCGAAAACGAACGGCGCAAGCTGGATCGATTGGCTGAAGATTACTACGAAAAGCGCGAACCGTTGCTCGAAGCGGCGCGAAAAATTCTCAACAACCCTGACCTGGCCGGAAAGGTCGGCGCATTCGAAGGCGCCGGGTACTCATCAACAGGGTTGTACCGCCCATCGCTGGATTGCCGGATGTTTTCCCTGAGTCTCAAGCCTTTCGACCCCGTGTGCACGGCCAGTATCATCCGAATGATCGATTTCTACGCGCGATGAAAACT
The DNA here is from genome assembly GCA_013152135.1 of Chlorobiota bacterium. GTDB lineage: Bacteria > Bacteroidota > Ignavibacteria > SZUA-365 > JAADGX01 > JAADGX01. The sequence goes on along the minus strand of JAADGX010000153.1, from coordinate 1,448 downwards.
TGTCCGGGTGGGCGATAGTGTCCGCTGGTCATTTTTCTTTCCTGAGTTTTTCCAGTAGCCGCTTTTCCAGCTCCCTGGATTTATGGCTTCGAGACAAGCGGTAATATTTCAGCGCGGTTGCATAATCGCCCAGCCGTTCAGCCATGCGTCCGGCACGCCAGCAGCCATTTGCTCCCGGGTCACCATGCCGACATGATTGCCCGTAAGCGTAGATGGCATTCTGAAATTCCCGAAGGCGCGCGTAAACATCTCCCAGGTGACGCCATCGCAATCCATCCGCCGGGTTCAAAGCGAGGCCCTGTCGGTACAACCGCATCGCACGGATTGGAGCCTTGGTGGAACATATTTGCGCCAACCAGAACAACGCCTCGGCGTGGTCGGGATGGAACCGCACCGCAAGTTCGGCCAGTTTCTGGTTATTCGTCTCGGTCAGATACAACAACCGATCGTATGCATCCGTGCACCGAATCAACCTGGCGAATAAGGAATCGCTCCTCCTGACGTTGCCGCGTTTTCTCGCATACACACCCCTTAACCAGAAAGCGCGACAATCCTCGTTATCGAGTCGTGCCAGTTTCGTTTCCGTCGTTACCAACAGCGTGGAATCGCCTACAAGGCCCGCCGCGAGAGACCGAGCAGCCATGTTGCGCGCAAATGAATCCTGAAACGAGCGACCCATCAGAACGACGACGAGCGTGCCGATCACTGCGGCGATGACGACGTATCTCATCCTGCCCCACCACCACCGCGGAACTTCACGAACGAAAACCCCGTCGACGTCCCCCTTCTCCAACACGTTCGGGCAACATCCTGCCGGTGACAACCTCCACGAGAGCCAGGTACATCCAAAATGCGATTCCCGCTTTCGTTCCCAAAGCGACGCAATCAACCAGGTTGTAAATCAGGAATGCCACGAACGTGGCTACCAATCCCACGATGATAGAATGATTCACGCTCATGCGTGGTACAATCCTCAAGCTGCGATACAACCTTCGGACAACGATGACAATAATCCATACGACGATGATGAAACCTGCAACGCCTCCGTCGGTTGCGGCCTGGAGGAAGAAATTGTGCGCGTCGCCAAGAACAGGTGGACTGCTTTCGCTGCCCATCGGGTACAGGAGCGGAACAACAACTCCGAACGCCCCCAACCCCACGCCGGTAAATGCAAAGTCGCGAAGGGCGAAAACAGCCCGCTCCCAGATCACCGGCCTCCCCGTGAACAAATGCTCGACGGACAAACCCGATTGCTTCCCCGCGTACAAAAATGAATCGATGACCTCGCGCGGACCGGCAACGAGTATTACAATACCCGCGAGGATAATCGCCGAACCCAGCGCCTGATATCCCCGCTTTCCGAAAAAAAGAAGCGCGATTACCGTGGAAACAATTGCGGCCAGGTAGCCCGCCCGCGACTGGCTCAATACCAACACGGTCCATTCCAA
>JAADGX010000234.1:11750-33595 GCA_013152135.1 Chlorobiota bacterium | reverse complement strand
AGTGAAAACCCTGACGACGAGGATAACGGCGAAAATGAAAAGGAGAGGCATAGCGATCTTGGCCAGCTTCTCGATGCCCGCGGATAATCCTCTCCATAGAACATAGAAGTTGATAACGAACGTCAAAACCATAAGGAGATACGCAGGCCACAAGGTGGAGAAATGCGCGGTCTTGGTGAGGCCTTGATAACTCGCCAGGAAGTTGGTCATCTCTTTGAATGAGCCGACATCCCAGTACAATCCTATCATCGAAAAAATGCTGTATCCCAGTGTCCACGATTCAATGTATGTATAGTAGATGAGGATGCTGGTCGATATGACCATCCCGATGGCGCCGACGTATTTCGCGACGGGGTGATTCCACAAGACATGGAACATGCCCGGAGCGGAACTGTGTCCGTACTTTCCTCCATGCCGTCCGATCGCCCATTCGATCCACATGAGGGGAATGCCGAGAAGAAGAAAGGCGATGAAATAAGGTATCATGAAAGCGCCGCCGCCGTTGGAAGCAGCCTGTACTGGAAATCGAAGAAAGTTACCCAGTCCAACGGCGTTTCCGGCGACCGCAAGGATGAGCCCGATGCGTGAGCCCCATTGCTCGCGTTGAATATCAGACATGGTCAGAGTGTATTGATGGTGATCAGGATTATCGAGAATACTTGATGACGGGGTGTCCGTGCAGGAGCTTCTGAAACATACGCAACACGGGATATTTATACAATCTCACGACGGGAATCGAAGGCGTGTATGCAGAATAATTATAGCAGAGATATCGTGATCTGGTCGGGGTTACAGGAGCGTAGTGCGTGTCGGGAACCTGATCATCCATGGGGGGAATTTCTTCCCTATTCAGTTTTGGAACTGAGGTGCGGCGATGGTATTTTTTACCACGAATTTGAGTAATATACGATGAAACTTAACGTTACCATTCCTGTTTATAATGAAGAAAAAATGCTCCCGGTGAGCATTCCCGTTCTCCATCAGTTTCTGGCGGAATCGATGGAAGATTATGAATGGGAAATTGTTATTGCGGACAATGCCTCCATTGATTCCACCCCGCAAGTCGCTGATGCTCTTTCCCGGGATTTTCCCCGTGTTAGGTTGGAACGCCTGGAACAGAAAGGGCGGGGACGGGCGCTTAAGCACACGTGGCTTCGTGCGGACGCCGACATTTGCAGCTACATGGACGTGGATCTTTCAACCAACCTTGAATCTTTTCCCCCCATGATCGATGCCCTTGCGCATAAGGGATACGATATTGGCACCGGCTCACGCTTGATGAAAGGCGCAAATACACAGCGCAGCTTCAAGCGGGAGTTTATTTCCCGGACGTACAACATCATGGTCAAAGCCATGTTTTTCACCAGGTTCTCGGACGCTCAGTGCGGGTTCAAGGCCGTCACCAGGGATGTGGTTGAAAAACTGATTCCCCGCATCGAGGATAACGTCTGGTTCTTTGACTCGGAATTACTTATCATCGGAGAAAAATGCGGCTACCGTATATTCGACGTGCCGGTAAAATGGATTGAGGATCTGGATACCAGGGTCAAGATTGTACGCACCGCCCTTGATGACATAAAGGGATTAATACGGGTGCGAAGGAATTTCTGGGCTGGTCGTTACAAAGACCTCGTCAAGCAGTAAAGCCTTTCCCAACTAGCATTTTATCACCCGGAAGAATTATTCCTGCTCGTTGTCGGGGCGCTGGAATGCTCTATCGCCGTACCCCATGCATGGCATTGACGAAACACGGGCTGGTGAATGCGTGTTGTCGTCGTGGTATTCAGGATACGGAAATTTCCTCCGCTGCCCGTGTTTTCATGAACGTGTTCATCAGGTTCCCCAGTGCGATAGACAGGAGCTTGGCATCACTGGTGTCACTACGAGACGGTATTAAAATAGGTGCCGCTGCTCCGACGATGACATGGGCCAACCGGAAACCCGCGAAATACGTCGTTGATTTTGCCAGCACATTGGCCGTATCGATGGAAGCGGTGACCAGAATATCAGCTTGTCCCGCGACCTCGGATTTCATTCCCTTTATTTGTGCAGCCTTTTGTGAAACGGCGACGTCCAATGCCATGGGCCCTTCAATGACACACCCGGTGATGCGTCCATCCTTGTTCATATCCGTGATAACAGCCGCGTCCATCGTGGCCGCGACATTAGGATGAATGGTCTCGGAAGCGGCGAGAAGAGCAACTTTGGGATACGTGTTGCCGAGAGCATGGGCCACTTCCACCGCATTTCGAATGATTTCGAGTTTCTGCTGAATTGTTGGTTGAAGTGTGACTCCCCCATCTGTTATCATGATGAGTCGTGATCCCTTTTCAGTTGGGTATTCGAATACGAACGTGTCGCTCAGGAGTCTGCCCGTCCGTAAGCCCTTGTTTTTGTCCAGGACGGCTCGCATGAGTATCGTCGTGTTCACGCTGCCTTTCAGTAAAATGTCCGCTTCTTTGTCGCGGATCATTTCGACTGCTTTTTTGGCAACGCTCTCGTCGTCGCTGTGATCAATAATCGTGAATTCTTCCGCCTTCAGATTCTTGAAATCCGTTTCGAAGATGCGCAGGATTTCTTGCTTCCGGCCGATCAAGATGGGTCGGGCTATGCCCAGCTTCAGCGCTTCCAGGCCAGCCGAGAGAGCGGCTGGATTATGCGCTCCCGCGATAACGACACAAGTTTCAGGCGTCTTCATAGCTTCTTTCAGAAGCTGATCGAAAGAAACGATGGTTGTACCGTGCTGATCGGTACTTCCTTCTTGTTCTGATTCCAGGGTCAAATGTATGTGTGGTTGCCGGACTACTTCTCGGCCTTGAGTAAAGGCCGCCATGTTGAGTTCACGGAATTTTTCAGGAACGCGCCTTGCAATGGCATCCTCCCATTTCTCCTTGGGAATATCGTAGAAATGAGAAGCAGCTCCCAGCATGACCACGCTGACGACTTTCGGGTTACCGAGATCCCGCGCAATTTTCAATGCGGGAATAATGAAGAACGACTTCGAGTACTTGCGACAAATATCTTCCACGTTTTCGGGGTAATATGCCCGTTTAATATTCATTGTCGTCGGATTGACGCGCATGTCGTTCATCAATATGACGGCATCGGGTTTGGCGTAGGGGAGGTAGCGCAAGGTTTCCATGCGCTCGAATGAAATGATCATGTCCGCGTCAGCGGGGCTGACGGTTGGCGAGTATACCGTTTCGCCGAAACGGACGTGGCTGACGACACTGCCACCACGCTGAGCCATTCCGTGAATTTCACTTTTCTTGACGTCGAGCCCGGCGGCCAGCGCGACGTCCGATAGTATTTCGCTGGCAAGTAAGATGCCCTGTCCTCCCACACCACAGAGAAGGATGTTCGATTCCGGTTTGTGCATGTGCTTATTCATGGTTATCGACCTCCTCCGTCATGGGAATCACGGCATCGAAGGTACACACCTGCTCGCACAACGTGCATCCGGTGCACAAGAGATCATCGATAACCACCTCTCCGTTTTCCATACCCACGCCCGCGCACCCAAGCTGGAAACAGACGCCGCATTTTGTACATTTCGCCAGGATCACTTTCTCCGGTGGACCCTGTACGATTTTTTTCTCGAGAACGCAGGGAGCGGCAGCGATAATGACGCTGGTTTCATCCGCTGAGAGTTCCTCTTTTACAACTGTTTCCGTTTCTTCCAAATTGTATGGATCGACAATCCGGACCCGCCGGACACCGATAGCTTCACACAATTTTCTTAAATCGAACTCGGGAGCGTGCTGGCGGGTCAGGTTTTTCCCTGTTCCCGGATGTCCCTGATGTCCTGTCATTGCTGTCGTGTGATTGTCCAGGATGATAATGGTAGAGATCCCCTGGTTGTACACGATATTCGTAAGGGCAGTGATTCCGGAATGGACAAACGTCGAGTCTCCAATCACGGCGACGGTTTTCCGGGCCATTCGTTCTCCATGCGCAACTTCCATTCCGTACGCCATGCTGATCCCCGCACCCATACACAAGCAGGTGTCCATGGCTTTCAGCGGCGGCAGGGCACCAAGAGTGTAGCAGCCGATATCGCCTGTAACGGTCAGATGCAGCTTGTGCAGCACGTACATGACGCCGCGATGTCCGCATCCGGGGCACAGAGTGGGAGGACGGTCCGGGACGCTGACCTCGATTCGTTGTTTTGTGCTTTCCAGTGCAACCAGACCGGGCTCGCAGGAACGGAACGCGTCGGCGACGAGTTCGGCGTTTAATTCGCCGGTGATGGGAATCATGTCTTTTCCGCCGTGTACCTCGATCCCCATGGCGCGGATTTGTTCTTCGAGAAACGGCTCCAGCTCTTCCACGATGTAGAGACGTTTCACCATGTGCGCAAAATAGCGGATGAGTTTTTGCGGCAGCGGATAACTTAAGCCGATTTTAAGGAACGAAGCTTCCGGTATTGCTTCCTTGCTGTACTGGTACGCAACGCCACTGGTAATAATTCCTACCTCGGAGGACCCCACGTCGATGGCATTGATTTGGAAAGCCTTGTTGCCGTAATCCACCAGTTTTTTCAGTGTTTCCTCGAGAATCTTGTGACGGGGACGGGCATAGGCCGGAAGCAGGACGTTCTTCATGGGATTTTTCCGGTATGGCTTGATGTCTTCACGCTGTGGTTCGTCGAGAGTACATACCGTTTTAGAATGGCTGATGCGTGTGGTAAGACGCACAAGCACCGGGATATCGAACTGCTCGCTTAGTTCGAACGCGAGCTTCATGAATTCTTTAGCTTCTTGACTGTTGCTGGGTTCCAACAAGGGGATTTTTGCGGCCCGGGCAAAATGACGATTGTCCTGTTCATTTTGGGATGAATGCATCCCGGGATCGTCGGCGGAGATGATGACCAGGCCGGCGTTGACACCGGCGTAAGCAGCGCTGAACAGGGGATCGGCGGCTACGTTGAGGCCGACGTGCTTCATGGTGACGAAAGCGCGACGTCCACCCACGGCGGCTCCGACACCGACTTCCAGGGCGACCTTTTCGTTGGGCGCCCATTCCGCGATAACATCCTTGTAGGTCGCAAAAGCCTCAAGGATTTCTGTACTTGGAGTACCGGGGTACCCGGTACCGAAACGAACCCCGGCCTCGTATGCTCCCCTGGCGATGGCTTCGTTTCCTGAAAGAAGGGTTTTCATTGATAGTCTCGGTTGGGATAGTGATAAGCGTTCTGTTTCCTTGTGTGTGTCTTCACGTCTCATGGTCTTTCCTTTGTCTCAATAGATACGTGCGCGTTCCCGGCCGGTGAGCACGCGTAGCGCTCCCTCGGCCAGTGCGCGCATTTCGTGTTCACCTTTAAAGATGAAAACCGGCGCGATCCACCGGATGCGTCGCCGTATTTGCCGGACGATGCGCGTAGAATTGACCATCCCGCCTGTCAAGGCGATACAATCAACCTTGCCCTCGAGAACGGTCGCCATGGACCCGATTTCCTTGGCAATTTGGTAACACATGGCATTGATTACGAGGAGTGCCCGCTTGTCGCCCTTCGTTATGCGGCGTTCGATTTTTTCAAGATCAGGGGTGCCGAGGTACGCTTTGAGACCGCCGTTTCCCATCACTACTTTTCGTATTTCCGATTCCGAGTATTTCCCGGAAAAACATAGCGAAATGAATGGTTGAAGAGGCAGGCCGCCCGTACGGTCCGGAGAGAAGGGCCCCGCGCTGGAAGCATCGTTAACATCAATGATTCTGCCCTTTCGGACGGGGGCGATGGATATGCCTCCTCCAAGATGGGCGACAATAACACGCGCGGATTTGAATTCCTTCCCGATTTTTTTTGCGCCTGCACGGGCTACGGCATGGATGCTGAGGGCATGCGACAGTGCACGGCGCTCGATCAACGGATGCCCTGAAAGCCGTGCCACCGGCTCGAATTCATCGGTGGAAATCGGGTCGACGATGTATGCGGGGACACCGAATTCCCGAGCCAGATCATCGGCCAACACGCAGCCGAGATTCGAAGCGTGTTTACCCTGGAGATTGTTCCGTGCGTCGTTCAACATTGCCTGGGTAACGATATACGTTCCTCCCCGTACTGATTTCAATAACCCACCCCTTCCGACAACGGCATCGGGAGGCCATTTATGTGACGCGGTGGCGAAAAACCGCTTAATGGCCTGGTAGCGGTGGGTGTAACTCTCCCACGGAGATATTCCTTTAGCGGAGCCGTGCTTGATCGATTTCGCATGGACAAGACGATCACCGGCGAATACGGCAAGCTTGGTTGATGTAGAACCGGGATTGATAACGTAGATGGCAGGATTCGGTGACATGAATCACCCCCGTTGTGCTGGCAGGGTCTGAGGATATGCCGTTGCTCCAGATGATTTTTGCTTGCCTTCGGTCCGAGCCGAAGCGCCCCTTTCTGGAACAATGAAAATTACGAAAATTCCGGTCGTGGGACAAACCCGTATGCTTCCGGGCAATGCCTGATCCATTGAATATGATGAGTGAACCTATTTCCCGATTCGTGATTTTCTCGGGTTTATCGCGGTATCCCGGAAAAAATAATGTCGTTTTTGCTTGATATTGGGCGATATTCGATGAAATCAGGACTTATGACTTGATTTCACTGTTTAATTTATATATTTTTATACAATCTGCTTAATTTGCAAATACTGCAAACTGAAAGCAGCACGAGTCACAATGCCTTGCAGATATACCCATTCCGGAAAGTGTATTTCAAATAGTATTTTATTGATCCATTTTTTTACGTGTCCGTCATGTATCCGGAGTCAGACTGTCCAAGCGCAGGGATTGTCACACGAATTATCACTTATGTAGGATGATGATATGAAACTTTCGGATTTTGATTACCCGGTTCCCAAGTCATTGATTGCCAAATACCCTATTGAGCCGCGGGACAATGCGCGCCTCATGGTAGTGAACCGAAAAGACGGTACGATCGAAACCCGGCAGTTCAGCGATATCGTAGAATATTTTCAGAAGGGCGACGCCCTGGTCTTGAATGAAACAAAGGTGTTTCCGGCTCGGCTTTTCGGAAGAAAGGAAAAAACCAACGCGAAAATCGAAGTGTTGCTGTTGAGAGAGCTGAGCAAGGAAGAACATATCTGGGATGTTATTGTTGACCCGGCTCGCAAGGTTCGTATCGGTAACAAGATTTACTTCAACGACAAGCTTTGGTGCGAGGTCATCGATAACACGACATCGCGTGGAAGGACCATGCGGTTCAATTTCACCGGCGATTTTTACAAGCTGATCAACAAGGTTGGATATACACCTCTTCCTCCTTACATCAAGCGGGAGCCGGAAGAGTCGGATAAGACCTACTACCAGACCGTTTATGCGAAGAACATCGGCGCAGTGGCAGCCCCGACCGCGGGCCTCCATTTCACGCGCAAACTTCTCGGCAGGTTGAAACGAAAAGGTGTCGGTATTTCCAACGTTACCTTGCACATCGGTATCGGCACTTTTCGCCTCGTTGAGGTCGAGGACCTCACGAAGCATAAAATGGATTCCGAGTATTTCGAGATTCCACCCGAAGCCTGCATCCCGGTCAACCAGGCAAAGGATAAAAAACGCAGCGTTTTTGTCTGTGGAACAAGCGCCGTTCGTGCCGTCGAATCCTCCGTGACTACGATGCGGAAGCTTACCCCGGCTCGTGGCTGGACGGATAAGTTTATCTATCCGCCGTATGATTTCAAGATCACGGACAAGCTTATCACGAATTTCCACGTACCGAAGTCAACGCTGCTCATGCTTGTTGCGGCGTTTGCGGGTTATGACCTGACGATGAAGGCGTACAAAAAGGCTGTTCGGGAAAAATACCGCATGTTCAGTTATGGCGATGCCATGCTGATTATTTGATGTCGGAAAATCCTGATTTTACTGCATGCATTCCTGCCGCGGGTCAAGGTCGCCGTGTGGGCGCCTCCATGCCGAAGCAATACGTGCTTTTGCGGGGGATCCCTCTTATTGTCCATACCCTTAAGAAATTCGATCGAATATCTTCCTGTCAAGAAATCATCATTGCTACCGACGATCGGCCACGTTTGCGGGAAATTCTCGCTGATTATTCCTGGACAAGGGAAATGACGTTGGTGGCGGGCGGGGCGACACGGGCAGAATCCGTTGTTAATATGCTGACGGTTGTTCGGCCCGGATCGCTTGTGCTCGTGCACGATGCCGCCCGACCCTGTATCCGTGGAGATGATATAAAGCATGTGGCCCGCGTGGCGGCGGTCCACGGGGCGGCGGTGCTTGCGATACCAGCTCGCGACACCTTGAAAAAAGTCGACGAGGAGGGGCACCTCGTAACCACTCTTGACCGGCGGGACATCTGGCAAGCGCAAACACCGCAAGCTGCGTACGTTGATGATTTGCTCCCGGCATACAGGGCCGCTCTCCAGCGGGGATTGAATGTCACGGACGACGTGCAAGTGCTGGAAGGGGGTTCGATAGCGGTTCAGGTTGTTCCAGGAAGCTGGTTGAATATCAAAATCACTTCCACCGAGGATATCTCCTTCGCCGAAACGATATTAAGCATGGAACCAGACGAATGACGCTTTTGTTGGTACTGTATGACCAACTGGTACTGAAACACGGGGAACAGTATTGCGTACGACGGTGTTGGTTTTGATAAGAGATTTATGTACTATCTAGATTGATGAAGAAACAACAACACACATTTTTTGGACTTGTTATTAACGCAGTTCTCGTTATCGGGATCGGAACGCTCCCGTTCCAGATGCATTTATGCCAGTTTCCGCACCAGATGCCCGCTGCTGACGCATGCCCGATGCAAGACTCGACAACGTCCACCGGATGTTGTTCACACAGCATGAAAACGGTGACGTGTTCCATGTCACAGGTTTTTGATGAAGCCGGTGGTCAAAGTCAAACCACCATGGCTTGCCAGTGCTCGATTGTTGCCGTGGCTACAAGTACGGATGTGTTTCTTCCCAAGCTGGGTTCGAAAATATCCCTGGATATACAGATGCTAAGCTCGGCGACTGTTTCGGAAAGCATTTCCGATAACGACCAGTATGCATTTGCTTCGACGCTGAACCTCGTTCCATACTCCACATCTCCCCCCTTATTTCTCCGTAATTCGAGTTTCCTGATTTAGTCGTAGTCCTTTTTTCATCCATTCACGTGTAGAACGGTTGCATCGGACATGGATGGGTGTGATATTATTGCATTATCGTAGATATTATATGGATACAAAAAGGAGTACGACCCATGAAGATCATTTTTTTATGCCTGGCGGCAGTATGGCTTGTTAGTGTCAACGAGGCCCCCGCCCAGGCACCGCCCGATACCGTGTTGCACCGGTACATCGACCGTGCCTTGCAGGTCAGTCCCAGGCTCAATGCATTTCGCGCGCAACAATTGGCCGTAAACCGGCGAATACCCCAGGTCTCAAGTTTGCCGGATCCACGACTGGCATTCAGCCTGAACAACCTCCCGATCAATTCTTTCAGCTTCACGCAAGAAGGAATGACCGGGAAAGTCATTGCGATTTCCCAAACGTTGCCGTTTCCAGGCAAGCTTTCCACTCGCGGTGATATCGTTCGCCAGGACGAGATGATAGTCCTTCGGCAGTTCGAGGATGAACGCAACAATATCATTCGGGAAGTGAAGAAAACCTACTACGAGCTCGCGTATATAAAGCGGGTTATTCGTATTGAAGAACAATCCCGTCAGCTCTTGCGCGATATATCACGAATCGTTCGCACCAAGTACGAGGTGGGACGAGGCAGTCAACAAGACATTGTCAAATCCGATCTGGAAATCACGCGTATCACCGATCGAATCCTGAAACTACAGGAACGATATCAGTCCCTGGCGGAGCATCTGAACGCATTATTACTGCGTGAACCGCATGACGTGGTTGTCGTAGATACGTTACGCGACCCTTCGAATGCGGTGTTTCGCATTAATGACCTGCTTGATTCCGCGCGGGCTTTTCGACCGTTTCTCCGCGGGTTGGAGGAAGCGGTCACGAAAGCCCGGTTTCAGAAAGAGCTTGCTGAGCTTCAATGGTATCCGGATTTCACCGTCGGGGTAGCATATTCCCAGAGGGATTACTTGCAGGCCACCGGTACGAATTTGAACGACTTGACGACATTCATGGTTGGTATCAATATTCCGCTGGATTATGGAGGCAAACGTAGCGCAGCGGAAGAAGAAGCGACCGCGCTGGAACGAATGTATTCGGATCAGTATAGTAGTGTCCTGCAGACCCTGCAAAAACTGTTCGCCCGGTCCGACGCTGCTATTGCTACAATACGCGAAAGGATTCACCTGTTGGAAACGGGATTGTTACCGCAGGCCTCCCAGGCCCTTCGGGCTTCTCTGGCTGGATACCAGGTCGGGGAAGTTGATTATCTCAACGTGCTTGATAACCAGGTGAAACTTTTTGATATCGAGATGGATCTGGTCCGCCTGCGCGCGGATTATTGGAAAGAAATTGCTGAAATAGAATTCTTGGCAGGAATAGAGGTACAATCATGAACTCATTAAAAAACCATAAGACATTTATTTATATCAAATCCCGTCTGCAGTTGTGGAGAAACACACCCGCGCTGTTCACGGTTCTCCTTCTTGGTTTCGTTCTTGCAGCGGGCATTTCCTTCAATGCATGCTCGACCGATGAAAACGGGGGATCGTCAGCCGAGCAGGAGAAGAAACAACTGTACACCTGCGGAATGCATCCGGAAGTCATCCGGGACGAGCCCGGTGATTGCCCGATCTGTGGCATGAAACTTACACCGGTAAAACAATCCACCATGGGTGGTGAAGAATTGACGTCATCCGGCGAAAGAAAAGTGCTGTATTATAAAGACCCCATGCATCCGTGGATTACTTCGGACAAGCCTGGGAAGGCTCCGGATTGTGGAATGGATATGGTCCCCGTCTATGAAGGACAGGAAGGGTCGGCGGGTGTCATTCGGATCGATCCGGCGGTGGAACAGAATATCAACGTGAAAATTGGCAAAGTGGAACGGAAAACCTTGTATGCCACGATTCGTACGACGGGCCATATAGGTATTGCGGAACCCGGACAAGCAATTATCAACACGAAGATCAGTGGTTGGGTGGAGAATCTTTACATCGACTACGTTGGGCAGTCCGTTCGGAAGGGACAGAAGTTACTGGATATCTACAGCCCGGAATTGGTGGCAGCCCAGGAAGAATACATCACCGCCATGGAATACAAGGATCACGTTTCATCCAGCCGCGACGTTGACGTGCTCTCGAGCGGAGAAACATTGCTGGAAAACGCCCGGCGGAAACTCCTGCTTTGGGATATCAGTGATGCGCAAATTCAGGAGCTGTCCCGCTCACGCAAAATCAGTCGTACCTTGACCATCTATGCACCGGCGCGTGGTGTTGTCATGAAGAAAAACGTTATTCAGGGCCAGCACGTTATGGCGGGGCAAACACTGTTTGAAACCGCGGATCTCTCGACCGTCTGGCTTCATGCTGATTTGTATGAATTCGAACTTGGCTTGGTCCACCTCGGTCAGAAAGCAAAGGTTCGCTTGCCGTACATGCCGGGGAAAGAATACATCGGTCGTGTCGCGTTTATCTATCCTACCCTTGATCCCAAGTCGCGTACCGGTCGCGTCCGGATAAATCTTCCGAACCCGAAGATGGAATTAAAACCGGAAATGTATGCCAACGTTGAGATTCACGGCGACGCCAAGGAAAACGTTCTCACGGTACCTGAACAAGCAGTGATTCGCACCGGTGAAACGGACGTCGTTATCGTTGCCTTGGGGAAAGGAAGGTTCGAGCCGCGTGAGATCACCTTGGGGATTTTAGCTGAAGGGGAATATGAAGTCCTCAAAGGTTTGGAGGCGAATGAGCGCATTGTCCTGTCGTCCCAGTTCCTCATTGATTCCGAGAGTAATCTGCGTGCTGCTTTGAGCCAGATGCGGAGAGCCCGGACCAACGCCGAAGGAGAAGCCGAGAAAACGCCGGCCACGCCTCCTTCCGGCCACAACCATTGAGAGGTGCATCATGTTAGGTAAAATTATTGAATGGTGCATCGATAACAAGTTCATAGTCCTTATCGGTACGGCGGTGCTGATTGTTCTGGGAACCTACAGCATGTTGCAAACGCCTGTGGACGCCATACCGGATTTGAGTGACGTCCAGGTTATTATCTACACGGAGTACCCTGGGCAGGCCCCGCGTATCGTCGAAGATCAAGTAACGTATCCTCTCACGACGAAGATGCTTGCAGTGCCTTACGCCCGTGTTGTTCGAGGGTATTCGTTCTTCGGGTTCTCCTTCGTTTACGTCATTTTTGAGGATGGCACGGACATATACTGGGCCCGCAGCCGGGTTCTGGAATACCTCAGCACACTGCAGAGTCAGTTGCCGAAAAACGTAACACCCCAACTGGGCCCCGATGCCACTGGTTTGGGTTGGGTGTACGAGTACACGTTACAATCGGATAAACGCAGCCTTCAGGAATTGCGCTCATACCAGGATTGGTTTTTAAAGTATGAGCTCACTTCCGTGGATGGTGTCAGTGAGGTCGCTTCAATCGGCGGTTACGTGAAGCAATACCAAGTCCAGGTTGATCCCAATAAACTGGAATCCTACGGTATTCCACTGTCGCAAGTCAAGAAGGCGATCAAGCGCAGCAATAATGACGTCGGTGGTCGGTTGGTGGAGTTCGCCGAATCGGAGTACATGGTTCGCGGTCTTGGCTACATCCAATCCGTCGAGGATGTTAAAAGCATCTCGCTGGGTTCAACCGAGTCGGGAACGCCGATTTACTTGCGGGACGTGGCGGATGTCGCGCTTGGTCCCGAGCTGCGTCGAGGATTGGCGGAATGGGATGGAGAGGGAGAAGCGGTTGGAGGAATCGTCATCATGCGGTTTGGAGAGAACGCTCTCGCGACGATTGAACGCGTCAAGGAAAAACTGAAGGAGTTAAAAGAAGGACTTCCCGAGGACGTGGAAATCAAGACCGCGTACGATCGATCTGCATTGATTGAACGCGCGATTGAAAACCTGCGGGATAAACTCATCGAAGAAGGTATTGTCGTCTCGCTGATTATTTTGCTCTTCCTTTTGCATTTCCGCAGTTCTCTCGTGGCGATTATCACGCTTCCGGTGGCAGTCCTGGCTGCGTTCATCGTGATGCACTTACAGGGTATAAACGCGAACATCATGTCTTTGGGAGGCATCGCTATTGCCGTTGGGGCGATGGTTGATGCCGCCATAATCATGATTGAAAACGCTCACAAGCACATTGAGCACGAAGACCTGTTGCCTCCGGAGCAGCGGCGGGATCACTGGACGATTATTCTGGAATCGGCTCGTGAAGTTGGCCCGTCCCTGTTTTATTCCTTGCTGGTTATCACAATATCCTTTTTGCCGATTTTTACCCTTGAGCAGCAGGAAGGTCGATTGTTCAAACCCCTTGCGTTCACCAAGACATACGCGATGGCGGCAGCCGCGATCCTTGCCATTACGTTGGTACCGGTGCTCATGGGCTACTTCATCCGCGGCAAGATCCGGAAGGAATCGGAGAATCCCATCAACCGCTGGATCATCAGGATGTACCGTCCGATTAACCACCTCTCGCTGAAGTATAAGTGGTGGTTCGTCGGCGGAGCAGTAGTGCTGATGTTATCGATGGTCTTTCCTTTCTCCCGGATCGGTTCGGAGTTTATGCCTCCGTTGTACGAAGGAGATTTACTTTACATGCCGACCACGCTTCCCGGGATATCCATTACCAAGGCGCGAGAGATCCTGCAACAGACGGATAAGATCATCAAGTCCTTCCCTGAGGTCCACCATGTGTTTGGGAAAATCGGTCGAGCCGAGACGGCGACCGATCCGGCACCCTTATCAATGATCGAAACAACAATAATGTTGAAACCGGAAGACGAGTGGCGACCGGGCATGACCGTGGAGAAACTGATTGAAGAAATGAATGCGGCAATCCAGTTTCCCGGTGTGACGAACGCCTGGACCATGCCCATCAAGACCCGTATCGACATGTTGTCCACTGGGATTAAAACTCCCGTTGGCATAAAGATATCCGGTCCTGATCTTTCGGTGTTGGAAGAAATCGGCAAGCAGGTGGAAGCTGCCGTGAAAGAGGTCCCCGGGACGTTGTCTGCTTACGCGGAGCGGGTAATGGGGGGGAATTACCTCGATTTCAAGATAAACCGCGAAGCCATCGCCAGGTACGGGTTGACCGTGCAGGATGTGCAGGACGTCATCATGTCGGCAGCCGGCGGCGTGAACATTACAACGACGGTAGAGGGTCTGGAGCGATACCCCGTCAACTTGCGTTACAAACGCGATTACCGTGAAGATCTCGAGGCGTTGCGACGGATTCTGGTGCCAATAAAAAGCGGTGGGCAGATTCCCATGGTTGAATTGGCGGATATCACGATAAAGAAAGGCCCCCCGTCCATCAAGACGGAAAACTCGCGACCCAATGCCTGGGTGTATGTCGACTTGACGACTTCCGATATTGGGAATTACGTCAAGATGGCAAAGGAGGCGGTGATGCAAAAAGTTCATCTTCCTGCCGGTTATAATATCGTATGGAGTGGACAGTACGAGTACATGGAGCACGCGGAAAAAAGGCTGATGCTTGTCGTTCCGATTACGCTTCTGATCGTCTTCTTCCTGATTTACATGAATACAAAGTCCATGGAGAAAACGCTTATTGTACTCCTGGCGGTGCCTTTCTCACTGGTCGGTGCATTCTGGTACCTGTATTTTGCCGGATACAACATGAGCATAGCCGTTTGGGTAGGAATTATCGCCCTCGCCGGTATTGACGCGGAGACAGGTGTCGTCATGCTTTTGTATCTCGATCTTGCATATGAGGAATACAAAAACAAGGGCTTGATGCAGAAGATATCCCATCTCAAGGATGCAATTTATCATGGGGCAGTGCAGCGTGTCCGGCCAAAGCTTATGACCGTCGCTACTCTGGTGGCGGGATTGATGCCTATCCTGTGGAGCACTGGTACCGGCTCGGATGTCATGAAACGCATCGCCGCTCCGATGGTTGGGGGTATCATTACGAGTTTCCTCATGGAACTCATGGTGTATCCATCCATCTACCTGTTGTGGAGAACATGGAAAATGAGAAAGGCCGGTGTTCTGGAACCGGAAGATGATGACAAAGGCGAAGTGGTTGTA
This sequence comes from Chlorobiota bacterium, assembly GCA_013152135.1. GTDB lineage: Bacteria > Bacteroidota > Ignavibacteria > SZUA-365 > JAADGX01 > JAADGX01. Next base: position 18,418 of record JAADGX010000234.1, on the reverse strand, counting down.
GTCAAATGAGTCGGAGTGACAGGTAATGATTGAGCAGAAAAGACTGATCAATTGCTCTCTCTGGTCTTGATCGTCGAAACACGTCGGCGGATTCGGTCGAACGGCCGAATCCGCCAGTGTTATCGATTGCAAAGTACTTTTCCTCGATAGTGTTTACAGGCGTCACAATGACATTGGCGAAAAAAATACAGATTACCACGGCGACAGTCATTCCCTTCGGGTTTCTCATGATCCAGTTGCCGTTTTGCATCTTTATTCTTGGAATAAATGATCATCACACGTGGTTCTGGGTGGGCGTCATGTCCGCCTCCGGCTCCCTGGTCAGCATTCCACTGGCATATACGATTATTCAGTGGATTGCAAAACCGTTGAGGAATTTGAGAGAAACGGCGGAAAAATTCAGTAGTGGAAATTACCAGGCCCGAAGCAATATTCAATCCAAAGATGAGATGGGACTGCTGGCCGCAACGCTTAACCAGATGGCGGAAGACCTGGCGCTTCGCGAGAAAATCCTGTCCGAAAAGGAGAGAAAAATCTCTGTTCTGTGGAACGCAATTCAACATTCCACGGAAGGAATTGCGCTTATAGACAAGAATTTGAACATACTCCAGGCGAACCATGCGTTCGGGCGCATGTTCGATTCGTCGGTTCTCGATCTTGTCGAGCATTCGTTCACGTCTTTGCGGTTTCCGGAAAACGTTGGCAAGGAGATAGAAAAGAAAATGAGGGAAGGTGAGCCGTGGGCGGAAGAGGTCGAAATCCCTCATCCGGATGGTACGGTTCAGATTTGTTACCTTTCGGCCACGCCTGTCGAGACGAAAAATGTCCGCGAAGGATGGCTCGTTGTGGTGATTGATAATACGCAACGGAGAAAACTGGAAAAGGAAATGAGGAGGAAGGAGCATCTTGCCGCGATTGGCGGTTTCCTGACGATGATTTCGCATGAGCTGAGGAATCCGCTGACCTCGATTAAAATGAACATCGATATTCTTACCAGCCGGGTTGTCGAGGACAATAATACTCAAAAGTACGTCCGCATTCTTCGACGGGAGCTCAACAGGTTGGAAAACCTTGTGCGGGATATCCTCGCCTATGCGCGGCCGGTGCGATTGGAGATTCAACCGATCGATGTCGACCAATTGATCGAACGGACGTTGGATGTGTTGTTTCCCGTACTTGAGCGGTCGGAAATCGAGGTGGTTGTTCATAATTCGCAGCCGAAGACGAGGATAGCCGTCGATCCGGATTTGATTCAACAGGTGCTCATAAATGTTGTTCAAAATGCCGTGGAATCAATGGAAAATGGAACGTTGACTATTTCAGTGACGCCCGAACCAATGACAAACGCGGTAACCATCAGGGTGGCGGACCAGGGATGCGGCATTGAAAAGGAATACGTGGATCATATCTTCGATCCGTTTTTTTCGAAGAAAAACAATGGAAGTGGATTAGGCTTGGCCATCTCGAAAAAACTGGTGGAAGCACATGGTGGAACAATCAGTGCCACGTCTGAACCCAGCGTCGGCACCGAGGTGACGATCTGGTTACCCCGAATGATCATCTAAGCACAGGTTTTTTTATGAAACTACTGGTCATCGATGATGATATTTCGATCGTAGAAACGCTTCAACTTTTCTTCAGCGAGCACGGGTTTGAGGTTATTGGCATTCATACCGTGGAAGAAGCCCGTCGTTCCGCGAAGACACTTGTCCCGGATGTCGTTATTTGTGATATATCGCTTCCGGATGGAAATGGACTGGATTTAATTCAGGAGTGGAAAGACTCCGGCTTCAAGGCTCCGGTAATCATGCTCACGGCGCACGAGGATATGGGAACCACCGTGCGGGCCGTTCAGCAGGGTGCCTTCGATTACGTCACCAAACCGGTCGAATTAAGCAACTTGATGGATATTGTAAAACGCGCCATCGAGTATATGAACGTGAAAGATGCGGTTACATTTTCTCAGGTTGCCGGATCGCTGCACGAGTATAATCTTGAATATACACTGATCGGAAGTCATCCATCGATACAAGAAGTCTTTAAACAAATTGGTATTGCTTCACAAAGTAATGTCACCGTTCTGATCCAGGGCGAAACAGGAACGGGAAAAGAGGTTGTTGCTCGCGCAATACATGCATTCGGTTCGAAACAAGACGAACCGTTCCATGCGATTAATTGCTCGGCAATTCCCGAAGCGTTGCTGGAAAGTGAACTCTTCGGACACGTCAAGGGAGCGTTCACGGATGCCATTCGGGATAAACAGGGCAAATTTGAACTCGCCGGAGAAGGAACGGTTTTTTTGGATGAAATAGGCGACATGCCCTTCGGTATGCAGTCGAAACTGCTCCGCGTTCTGCAGCAGAAAGAGTTCGAGAAAGTTGGCGGGAACGAGACGGTTCCATTAAAAGCTCGTATCATTGCGGCGACACATCGGGATATAAAAAGTGAAGTTGAACGGGGGCTTTTCAGAGAAGACCTTTATTACAGGCTGAATATCCTGACAATTACCGTTCCTCCTTTAAGAGAGCGAAAGGATGATATTCCACAGCTTGTTGAACACTTGTTGAAGAAAATAAACGCGTCATTACATAAAAATATAAAAACAGTGCCGCGGAAAATGCTCAGAATATTCCATAATTATGATTGGCCGGGAAATATACGGGAACTGGAAAATGTATTGACGCGATCAGTAGCCCTGGCCACCAATGAAATATTGCCAATAGTTCCGTTGAACCAGGAGAGTATTCGCTCGGAGAATGGTAGTGTGTCGTTCTCGGTTGATAAAGCAGGTAATCCATTTTCTCTACGCGAGCTTGAAAAACGTCACATTCTTTTTGTGCTGGATTATTGTGATGGAGATAAAACGAAGGCGTGTGAAATACTTGGAATCACAAAGCCGACGCTGTATTCAAAGCTGAAAAGCTATGGATTTGCAATAGGGAAAAAAGATTGAAACATTTTTTAATTTGCAGTAAAAGAATACCTGTCCTTAGGTAAAAAATATTTATACCGAAAAATATTTTTTTGTAAAATCCGATAAAAAACGTCTTTTTACGTGAAAATAGAGCGTCGTGATTCCCTTATTTCTGGCATTGGTTTTGCAGAACTCTGATTAAAGCGCTCCTCGACAACGATCGAGAGCACAGAATACAGCGGCAAATTACAAGAGGGCAAAACGATGAAGGAAGTAAAAGCATACGTTAGAATGACAATTGTGCATAAAGTAATTGATGCATTAAAAAGAAAGGGATATTGCTGTATGACGGTCCTTGATGTTTCTGGAATTGGTCAGTTTGTTGATAAGAGAAACTGGAAATATTCGATGGAATATATTGAGAAGATGTCGAAAATGGCTAAGATCGAATTAGTATGTCGAGATGATGTTGCGGATGAAGTGGTAAAGATCATCCAGGAATATGCTTGCACCCACCAGCGCGGCGATGGAATTATCTTTGTATCAAGTGTTGATCGCGCGGTGAAGATTCGTACGGGCGAGGAAGGCGAAGAAATAGTACAGCATAAGTAAGAAATCAATTTCGATAAATGTACGGCACAGCTCACAGTTTATTGGTTAAACGATCATGAATAAAAAGAATGAAGATATAACGGAGAAAAAGGAAAACGTCGGCAGTGGCGTGCCTCGGCGATCGGTCCTGGAATTTCTCCTCAGCTTTTCAGCAAGCGCGGTCGTTCTGTCCATTATATACCCGGTGGTGAAATACCTGATACCTCCAAAAAGCAGAGAACCGATTACGAATTTTGTAAAGGCGGCAAAAATCGGCGATCTGAAACCGAACAGCGGGTTGATTTTCCGATTTGGAAATGAACCGGGCATCCTGATAGACACGCCGCAAGGCGAATTAAAAGCGTTTACCGCTGTATGCACTCATCTGGGCTGCACGGTGCAATATCGTCCCGATCTCCGGCATATATGGTGCGCGTGCCATAATGGCCACTATGATTTAAACGGAATCAATATAGCAGGGCCACCGCCAAGACCGCTTGAGGAATATGATGTGCTGGTAAAAGGAGATGAGATATTTGCACAAAAACGCCAATGAACTTGTACTAACTCCGTCCTGTATTTCCGTGGTCCACGTGGAGATGTTCCGGATCAGGGAATTTGAAAGAAATGAAATTAACAAGAACGCACTATACTAAAAGGAGATCAATCATGAAAAAGGCAATTTTCATAGCAATGTTCGCGGCGGCTTTTGTGTTGTCAATTCCGGCAACGTCTATCGCTCAAAATGCTTCGACCGGCGAAAAAGTATCGGGCAGCGCGATGAACGCTTCCGGTCACATGGGCACGATGATGGATGAAATCGCAGGTAGCAAGCAAATGCGAAGACAAATGATGAAGAAAATGATAACACGGGCAAAAGGCGATACCTCGTCCATGATGGAAATGTGCATGACGATGATGAACGACAAAGACATGGGCAAAATGATGCAAAAGATGATGAGTGATTCGAAGAAGATGGACTGTGGCATGATGAAAGGAATGATGAGTGATTCGAAGAAGATGGACTGTGGCATGATGGGCAAAGATGTGAAGAAACAGGACCACTCGAATCACATGAAGAAGAAATGAAGTCAATATTCTGATGAGGCGCTGTTTCCCAACAGTGCAGCGCCTCTTGTCTTTTTGATAACAGGTATTTAAAGGAGAGTAACATGTACAGAGACCCGGTTTGCGGAAAAAAGATTAACCCGAATACGGCATACATGAAAGCAACCTACGGAGGGAGTGTGTACTACCTTTGTTGCCCACTGTGCCAAAAAAATTTCGAAAGAGAACCCGAAAAATATGTTGAGGACGGTGCCGGTAGCAAGAAGAAGAAATATCCGAAGCATCCTAGGAAGCATACACGGCACCGGGGAAGAGGAGCATGAAGCGAATCCATCGGCCAATCGAATCATCGTGGACAATGTTACTTAAATACCATGGGCCCACCAAGCAAAAAGGCGTGATATGAATTTGCTTCATCCAATGATAATTCATTTTCCCATTGCATCTCTTTTGATTTCACTTGCCCTGGAGGGGTTGTTTGTCTGGACAAAGCGAGAGAGCTTTAAATCCTCGGCCGTGATAATGTTGCATATTAGCGCATTGACCGCCATCTTTGCCGTTGCAACGGGGTATATTGCTTCGGATGCTCTTGGACATGACTCGCCGGGGCACGACCTGGTTCATCAGCATCGCGACGTCATGCTGGCCATGAGTATACTCCTTGTGATTCTCAGCGCCGTGGTGTTCAAGGTGAGAGCCGTCCGCGAAGGGAGTCTCCGGAAATGGCTGTTTCCCGCTCTCCTTTTGGTGAGTGCCCTGCTCGTGTACGGCGCCGACAAAGGTGGACACCTGGTATTTGAAAAGGGCGTTGGTGTCGAGAAAAATATCATCAACGAAGGGCATCATGATTCTGATCACGATCATTAGCGAATTATCAACAACCACGGCTGTTTCATACACATTTTGAGAGGATGTTTCTATGAGTGAACGGAATTCTTCGGACGAGCACAGCAACGCTTCCCATGAGCATCATGGTCATGACCATCATGCTCATGGCACGGACCATGCCGAGCACACCACCGGGCATCAGCATGAGGGGCATATGGATAAAGGACATAATGAAGAAGCGCACGATCACCATTCCCATCATGATCATCACGCGCACATGGTAGAGGATTTCCGGAAGCGGTTTTGGATTACGTTAATCCTGACCGTACCCATTCTCGTTCTTTCGCCAATGGTCCAGTCGTTGCTCGGTCTTGAGTTCCTGGAATTTACAGGCGATATCTACGTGCTGTTTATTCTATCAACGCTCGTGTTTTTCTATGGCGGCTACCCGTTTCTTAAGGGCATCATTGATGAGGCGAAAAAGAAAAGGCCGGGAATGATGACACTCATCGCGTTGGCGATCAGTGTTGCCTATTTCTATAGTACCGTGGTTGCCTTTGGTTTGGCCGGGAAGGTCTTTTTCTGGGAACTCGCGACATTGATCGACATCATGCTTCTTGGCCACTGGATTGAAATGAAATCCGTCATGGGCGCGTCGCGCGCGCTGGAAGAACTGGCCAAGTTGATGCCGTCTGCGGCGCACCTGATTCACGAAGACGGGAGCGTCGAGGACGTCCCCTTGGAAAAACTCACTTCGGGCAATCGCGTTCTCGTCAAACCGGGTGAAAAAATTCCCGCGGATGGTCTGGTCGTTGACGGAGAATCATCGGTGGACGAGTCGATGCTGACGGGAGAATCGGTACCGGTCATGAAACGAACAGGCGAGACAGTCATTGGTGGTGGTATTAATGGCGAAGGATCCCTCGTCGTAGAGGTTAAAAAGACAGGACAGGATTCGTACATTTCCCAGGTTATCACCCTTGTTAAGGAAGCGCAAGAAAGCAAATCGAAAACCCAGGACTTGGCGAATCGAGCGGCGCTTTGGTTAACGTTCATTGCCATAGCCGGGGGGGCAATAACTCTGCTGGTCTGGCTGTTCATCATGGATGCAGATTTCGCGTTTGCCCTTGAGCGCACTGTGACCGTCATGGTTATCACCTGTCCGCACGCCCTTGGGTTGGCGGTTCCGCTCGTTGTTGCCGTGTCCACGTCGATATCGGCCCGAAACGGTCTTCTTATACGGAATCGAGTGGCCTTTGAGCAGGCG
>JAADGX010000234.1:0-11712 GCA_013152135.1 Chlorobiota bacterium | reverse complement strand
GGGAACGCTGACGCAGGGCAAGTTTGGCGTGACGGATGTCGTTCCGCTTGGTAAAACGAATGGCAAAGAACAATTGGTGTTGTTTGCCGCGAGCGTGGAAGCGAATTCAGAACATCCGATAGCGAAAGGCATTGTGTCTGCTGCGCGTGAAACCCTCCCCGTCGATGAATTCAAGGCGATTCCAGGCAAAGGAGCCGAGGGCAAGGTCCAGGGGCGGCACGTCATGATTGTGAGCCCCGGCTACTTGCGGGATAAGGGCATCGTGTACGACAACGATAAAATCCAGAAATTGTTTTCCGAAGGCAAGACAGTCGTGTTCGTGCTTGTCGAGGGGGAACTGGTCGGAGCTATTGCTCTTGCAGACATGATTCGCCCGGAGTCACGTCGTGCCATTGCGCGGTTGAAGGAGATGGGGATTAAAAGCATCATGCTTACCGGGGACAACAAACAGGTTGCCTGGTGGGTGAGCCGTGAGCTGGATTTGGACGATTACTTTGCCGAAGTACTGCCTCATGAAAAAGCGCAAAAGGTGAAAGAGGTTCAATCCCAGGGAATGGTAGTGGCGATGACGGGAGATGGCGTCAATGATGCGCCGGCACTGGCGCAGGCTGATGTCGGAATCGCCATCGGAGCCGGTACGGACGTTGCTGTCGAAACCGCCGATATTGTCCTGGTGCGCAGCAATCCGCTTGACGTCGTTTCGGTCATCCATCTTGCGCAGGCAACCTACAAAAAAATGATACAGAACCTGTTGTGGGCGACCGGATATAACGCCGTGGCGATACCGTTGGCCGCCGGCGTCTTATACGGCTTTGGGATACTGCTCAGCCCTGCGATGGGAGCTGTGCTCATGTCGTTGAGTACGGTGATTGTTGCCATCAACGCGAGATTCCTCCGAGTTGTCAAGTAGTGTTTTCACCGATCGAAAATACGTCGAGATTGGTGAAACGATTCCAGGCGGAATGGGGTTATGTAGAAGACTTGCCCCGGAGGTTCCTGCCAGGGTTGATCATGAAAGCGACCGACAAATTGAACAGATTGGATATGCTTGTATGCGACGTTTACCGGTTGGACGAGGGGGTGAATATCATTCCCTTGGTTTTCCGACCGTGTTACACATGGGATCGTCCAAAGAAGTATTGACGGAAATGTGTAGTTTGTTTTTCTCGAATAAGTTCATATTCATCACTTATCATTATTCCAAGGAGTAATTACATGCGTAAAATATCCATCATCTTGTTTACCGGGATGTTCGCACTGGTGTTGCTGGCTGCGTGCAACAACAAGGGGAATCAGGAACAAACCGAGCAGCAGGCGGCAGTGACAAAGAGTAGCGACGAGAATCACACGCATGAAGGTCACATGCACGACGACGAAATGAACGAAGGCGACATGCACCAGGACGAGATGCATGAAGGCGACATGGAGGGCCATGAAGAGCATATGACGGATTCCGAATCAATGCACAGTGATCCAACATGGGAACGAAGCGCTCCCGTGAATGTCAAGGCGCTCGATAAAAATGGCGATGGCTTCGTGTACCAGGACCAAATGTGTTGGAATGTTATAGCAGATGAAGAGGGGAAATGCCCCAAGTGTGGAATGCATCTCAAGAAAGTCTCGGTAGCGGACGCGGAAAAGAATCTCAAAGACCACGATTACGAAGTCGAATAACAGCGGATATCCGGATACCTGAAAGTGCGGCTTTCGCGACGGAATTGTGCCGTACGCTTTCTTCCGTTCAGGCAAGGAAGTGACATCAATGCACGAAATATTACTTAAACCATACAGGAGTTAACTATGAAACAACTGATTTTTGCCCTCATGATCACCGTTGCCGCCAGCGGGATCGTGGTGGCGCAGTCAAACGGCAACGGTGATAATGCCACCGCCGGCAAGTCCAAAAAGACCCAGATGATTTGTCCGGTCACTGGTGAAAAGGCCAGCAAGAACTACTCGTACGAGTTCGAAGGTACAACCTACAATTTCTGCTGCACCAAGTGCAAAGCGAAATTCATCAAGAACCCGGAAAAGTACCTTAAGGATTCAAAGAAGGGACATGAAGGGCACATGCACGATGGCGAAATGAAGAAGATGAAAGGGCACGAAGGGCATAAGCACAGCAGCGAAATGAAGATGAAAACGAAGATAAAGGGAAAGGCAAGCGTGATGAACGTCGTTAATGCCAACTGTCCGATTTCCGGAAAGAAAGTCAAGGATGACGGCGGGACGTATATGTACGAGGGAAAGATGTACGGTTTTTGTTGTCCCGGGTGCATTGAGAAGTTTAAAAAAGATCCGGAAAAGTACATTAAAAAAATCTGATTCGAAAAGAATGTACTCGTATAATAGGCGGGTGCGGTTCATGCCGCACCCGTTTTTTTTTGTTTCTGCTTGCACTATTTCTCCCCGTCGATTATTTTCTTTCTGTCGTCATGTCAGCGTTTTCTTACGACACGAACCTTTAACTGGTAGCTGAAGAGGGTGTATCCCTCTTGCGCTTGCGTTTTGCCGTTTCCTTGTGGTTCCGCACCAGACGGGAACCCGCTGTTATTCAATGGACCTGAAACAGGAAGGGAGGTATCATGTACAGGGACGTGTTGACCGCACTAGTTATTGCTATGGGAATTCTTCTCGGGTTCTCTTATTCCCAAGCCAAGACCTGGGACGGAGGAGCCGCTACGAACAAATGGACCGATGGAAACAACTGGAACCCTGACGGGGTGCCGACGTCCTCGGATGATGTTGACCTGACCAGCGGCACTGCGGCCTCGATTCTTCTCGACGGGGTGGGGAATTGCCGGACACTGAAGATCGGGGGTGGATTCACGCTGGAGATCAATGGAAGCGGTGCCCAGCTAATCATTGCCGGCGATGGTGGCAGTGTCGTAGACGTGGATATTCAGGACGGAGGAACGATCAAGGCTCTCAGTGGCACCGGGCCTCTTTTGAATTTTTCCAGCTCCTCGGATGAATTCAAAATCCAGAACGGCGGAACGTATATTCACGGAGCCGGGTCTTTTCCGGATGCGGGGAAATTTACGTTCTCGTCTACCAGCACTGTAGAATATCGCACTGGTACTGGCTTTAAAAAGACCGTTACATACGGCCATCTTGTATGTAATGGCGCTGTACTTAATGCCGTATCCAGCTCACTTGACATTCGCGGAGATTTGAAGATAGAAGCTGGTGAATTTCGGGGCACTACATCCAACTCGCCTACACATTCTATTTCCGGTTCCATAGTCATTACCGGCGGAACGTTTACCGGCTCCAACGGATCGGGCAACCCCACGTTTTTAATCGGTGGCTCGCTGAACCAGACGGGAGGAACGTACAAGGCGGCCAAAACCTCCGGTTCTCCGACACTCAAATTCACTGGAACGGGTGATATCAATCTCTCCGGAACTGTGTCCAACTGGAAACACAACGTGATCATCGACGGGACCATTACGTTGAAATCGGGATTCACCGTGGCGTCAGGACATACACTAACCGTCAATGCCTCGAAAACGTTCAACGAATCCGGGTCGCAGACGCTGACGTTCAACGGAAGCACGTTGACGAATAACGGCACGATCGCCCTCAGCAACGTGAAGTTCTCCGGCAGCGCCGCACAGACACTGGCGGGGTCCGGAAGCTTCTCCTCTTCCACGACGGTCACGATCAATAATGCCAGCGGCGTTTCGTTGACGGGCGATATGTCCATTCTCGGCTCGCTTACCGTAACAAGTGGCGATTTCGATCTTAACGGCCACGTTCTCACGTTTGGCACATCCGGCAGTTTGACCGAGTCTTCAACGGACCATGTCGTTGACAACTCCGGCAGCGAAGGCTACATCAGTGCTACAAGGACGTTGAACGCTCCCAGTTCTGAAAATGTCGCGGGGTTGGGAGCGGTCATCACGTCAAGTGCTAACCTTGGAAGCACGGAAGTGCGCCGTGGGCACAAGCCACAGACCGGTGGAGGATCTTCCGGCATCAAGCGATTCTATGATATTTCACCCGCAAACAATACGGGGCTGAATGCTACCCTTCGGTTTTATTACTATGATGATGAATTGAACGGCCTGAACGAGCAGCAGTTCAGTCTCTTCCGTTCCACCGATGGAGGGAATACCTGGGCGGATTTAGGTGGGTCGGTCAATACCTCCAGCAACTACATCGAGAAGACAGGTATCGATGCGTTTTCTCGCTGGACGGTTGCGGAAGGCGGTATGCTGCCCGTGGAACTCACGAGCTTCATAGCGCGTCGGGTAGACGATAAAATCCTTCTGCGATGGAAGACCGCTACAGAAGTGAATAATTATGGTTTCGATATTGAACGCTCTCTCGATTCCCGGCACTGGCGACGTATTGCATTCATCCAGGGACAGGGTACGATCAACACGCCGCAAACGTACCAATACACTGATTTTCCACCGCCATCAGTACTGTCACAACCACTGGTGTACTACCGGCTCAGGCAGATCGACCGTGACGGCGGATTCGAATTTTCGGATGTCGTGACAGTCGCGAATACGCACAGGACTTCCGCTGGTCCCGTGTTGTTCCAGAATTATCCGAACCCGTTTTCCGGAAGAACAACGTTCACCTTCAGTTTGCCCGAGCGCTCTCGTGTTCGCCTGGAAATTTTCGATGCGCTCGGGAAGAAATGTGCTACTGTATTGAACAACGTCGTGTGTGAGGCAGGCTCGCAAACGGTTGCGTTCGTGAACAAGTCACTACAACCAGGCGTGTATCTCCTTCGCCTTCGTGCCGAAGGAACAACGCGCACCAGGACGTTGCTGGTTCGGTAACCGCGTTTCGTACATTCGGAACCATTCTTACTTATTGATGTGCTTATCTATGGAGTGCGGCATTCACTAGTATCCGGACTTTTGCCCGCCCTCTGCAAACATATCCCGTTCCCGGCCTCCATGTTCTGCACGCGAAATACAGGCGGAAGGATACCGATGGAGAACCCATATCTTACAAACTCAATTCTATTTTTAACTTTTTTCTCATAGTTTATACCCGATTTCAAATACAAGGGTGAGATGTCCATTCGATTCATTCATACGGCTGACCTACAAATCGGGATGACGGCTTCAGGCTCGGGAACCATGGCTTCCGCTTTGCGCGATGTGCGTGTCCAGGCTCTGGAACGCGTCCTCGATACGGCACGCGAGCGTGAGGCCGATTTCGTCATTATTGCGGGCGATCTTTTCGAAGGTAATGACATCTCCCGAGAGCTTGTTCGTCGCACCGCATCGGTATTGCAACATTCCCCTGTGCCGGTTTACATCATCGCCGGTAACCACGATCACGCTGGGGCGGAAAGCGTTTATCGCGGTAATGAATTCAATCCCGGCAACCATGTGGAAGTCTTGCTGGAGCGTGCGCCTCGTTTGCTTGAATCATTCGACACGACGTTGTACCCGTGCTCATGCCCGGAAAGTCGTTCCGATGTTTCACCTGTAGCGTGGATCAGGAAAGATACCGCGACAAGATTTCACGTGGTCGTTGCGCATGGTTCCTGGACAGGGGGACCAAGGCTTCAGGAAAACGATTATCCCATGAGCACGGATGAATTGGAGGGCCTGGGTGTGGATTACGTAGCCCTCGGGCACTGGCATTCCACATTTCCGGACCCTGATCAGCGTCCGCACGAAACGTTTTACTATTCCGGGACGCCCGAGCCAACGGGTTTTGGCGAACGAGACAGCGGCAACGTGCTCCTTGTCGAATTGAGTTCGGACGGGCGTAAAGTGGAAAAGATACCGGTTTCCCGTTACAGGTTTCTCGACATTGATGTAAAAATTACTGGTGAAGCCAGCGCTGCGGATCTTGCCCGGAAACTTGCATCGTTGGAATCACCCGACACTACTCTCGTCCGTATTCGCCTCCAGGGAGTGGCAAGCCTTTCCGCGCAGGAAGCGATAGACGAAGTGATTGAAAAGGAGCAGTCGCGTTTTGCTTTTATTCGGATTGACGACAGCGGAATGCTGGTCAGTCCGGGTGAAGAAGACTTCGCGCAATTTGCTCCGGGGGGGATTGCTTCGGTGACGTTCCGGTTGCTGGAAAAGCGTGAAGATATCGATCCCCGCCTGCGCTCCCGCGCACTCGATCTTGCCTACCGGTTTTTCAAAGCTTGAGTAACATGATTTTCACCTCGCTGCATATTCGGAATTTTCGCGCCATAGACGATCGTGTCTTCACATTCAAACCGGGAATGAACATCGTTGCCGGACCGAACGAAACCGGCAAGTCAACCATCCTGGAAGCGCTTCTCGCGGTGTTGTTCCGCAACGCGGATTCTTCCGCGCGGGACATCGGGCGGTGGCGTCCGTGGGGAACAATGGCGGACCCCTATGTCCGGATTGAATTTATTGCGCGCGGAGAAACGTACATCCTGGAAAAGACGTTTCTCGGCGCGAAGACCGCGCGCTTGCAATGCCCCGGTCTGCGCCTGGACACATCGAACAAGGACGTGATCGTGGAACATCTGTCAAAGCTGATCCCCGTGTTCGACAAGGACGGTGAATCATTGCAGCGTTCATTCTGGATCAGGCAGGGCGAGTTGGAATCGACGATGCAGGCAATCGCCGAAGCTTCGGCGGTACGGAAAAGCATGCAGCAAATACTGCTGGGCCTGGACGGCGACCTGGACGCAATTAAGAAACGGTTGCAGAAAGAGATCGATGATCTGAAAAAGGGGATCGATGTTTCGAGGGTATTCAAACACCCCGGTGAGGTTCGTCGGAAATACGATGCCTGGAAGGAATGCGAGCGGCGATTGAAAGAGAAGGAACAACTGTTCCGGGTAAGCAGGGATGACAGGAATGAACTTGTTCGTCTCGACAAGGAAATCGGTGAACTTGCCGCCGCGGTCGAACGGGAAGAGCAGGTGCTGGAGCAGGCTGAGACCTGGACGAAAGCCAAAGCGAACCAGGAAAAAGCACGCCGGGAATTGGAAGATTTCCTTGCGGCGGTTCGTGACTATGAAAAGTTGAAAACCAGCTACGATGATTTACAAAAACAACATCGGGTTCTGCTGAAGGAAAAGGAGCAGTTGACAAAAGATATCGAGCGCGCGGAACGTACCAGGCGTTGGAAAGAAAACGCTGACAAGCTGGAAGCGAACCTGAAGCTCAGGAAGGAAATACGGGCGCTTGAGGAACAGATGAAGGAAATTGGAAATCGCGAGGCGTCTCTTCCCCCGGTTTCCAAACAGGTAGTGAATAAAGCGAGAGCATTGCGCGACAAGATTGAAAGAGCGCGGAACCGCCTCGAAGCATCACAGGTGAAAATTTCCGTCCGTGCTCATCGTGCTTTGAGTGGTTCGGTTGTCAGGGACAGCGAGCCGGAGAAATGGGAATTGATGACGGGCGAGGAACGAAACCTTGGGATCAATGAATCCCTGCGGATGGAATTCCCTGAGGTACTGACTCTCTCGGTTCGTTCCGGCGTCTCCGACGCGAAGGCATTGTCGCGGCAGCTCCGGGAAGCACGGAAGTCTTTTGCGGAATTACTCGAACAATACAAAGCGGCATCCCTTGACGAGATTGTTAAGCACTTTGACCAACGGCAGGCACTGGAGGAAGAGCGAAAACGGTTGGAAGCGGAAATGCGTACGTTGCTGCGGGATCACAGCCTTGAAGAGTTGGAGGAATCCATTCGTGTCCGCCAACGACGAGACGAAGAAGAGAAACCGGAATCACCGGCCGACCTGGACGTTGACGGCTTGCAAAAACGTTGCCGCGAAGTGGAACTCGAGGCGGTGAGGATCGAAGAAAAGATCAAAGAACTCGAGAGGAATATTCACGCGTTTGAAGAAAAATGGGGAAGGACGGAGGATCGGGAAAGCCGGCAGACGGCGCTTGCCGCGACTGCCGCAGAGACCAGGGCCGCCCTGGAGGCATTGGAGCCTGTTAATTTCAGTGAAGAAGAGATGTTCCGGCGCAGGAAAGATCTGGTGGAGATGCGAAACCGTTTGCAGAGTTTGAAAGAAGAAGGAATGAGAATCCGGGGCAGGTTGGAAGGCGCCTATGTCGGTCAAGACGAGGTCGAGCTTCTGCGGGAAGAATGCGAAGAGCGCCGTGATGAATATGAGCGCATGCGGCGCGAACTCGATGCGTATGTTCTTGTGCGGGAAACTATCGGTCACGCGGAGGCACACGTGCTGGAACGTTTCACGGAGCCGGTTGAGGAGCGGCTGGAACAATTGCTTTCGCGCTTGACGCGAGACCGGTATCACGATGTGAAGCTTGAACGAAACCTTTCAATCAAAGCCATGCAGTCTGGTGACGTCGCCGTTCCAAGTACAAGCGACCTCAGCACTGGCGCCCGGGGGCAACTGGCCCTTGCGTTGCGCCTTGCCGTCGCTGATTATTTATCTGTAGATGAACCGCACACGGTCATCCTGGATGATGCACTGGTGCATTTCGACGAGGAAAGGCGAAGTGACGCGCTGGAATTATTGAGCGAGTTTTCCGAACGGCACCAGGTGATTTATTTAACCTGTCACGATTACCTGGCTGAAATCGAGGGGGCGAATGTCATCGCCATGTAACATCAGTATTCCCCGAACGGTGTTACGCAGGACGGCAGGCTCCGGTAATAATCCACCACGGGGGATGAATAGAAGTCCATCAGGCCCAGCGACATTCCGAAGTATAATCCCTTCACGTCGTACGTATAGTTGTTGACAAACTGGGAGCTCAGCTCGCCCGTGTTTCCGTACACTCCACCGACCTGGAAACCGAGATTGACGCCTCCGATGTCTCCCAGGTTTATTCGTGCGCCAAGGTGTGCGAAGTTGGATGGGTAGTAGTTTACTTCAAAGAATGGTTCAACCAGAACTTTTGGAGCGAGTTGATACATGAGTGTTGCTCGCAACGGGAGGATCGAGGCTCCGACCATCGGGATGTTCGTTGAGTTTCCCAGGAACACGACGTTGGCGATCGATGTTCCCAGCGTAAAATTCTTCATGATGAAATCCGCCGGGAAAGCGACGGTACCTGCCTGAACAATAATCCCGTCCCAATTCAGACCGAAAAACCTGAGCGACGTCTCGCTTCCGATACTTGATTGGAGAAAGGTTAAGTGCAGAAATCCCACCCGGCGCGCGAAGGGCTCGTGATACTTCCACTCCGTGTCCATTTCATCTTCCGAATAGTGGAAATCGAGAACGGAGATACCCAACCCCGCGTAACCGAAACTATAGTTGTTCGCCAGGTCTCCGTCATTGTTGATCGAGGATCCCGCAATGGCGAATCCGAGGTGCGCAAACAGGTTCATGCCCCCGACGGAACCGAAGTGGAGTTTTCCGCCCATGTTCAGATACGTATTTGGAAAGTACCCGATATTGACGAAAGGTTCGATTGTCAGTGGTGTGGGGTAGTTGAGAAGAGGGTACCGGTAGCGGAGGGTGAAGGGTAAAATTCCGAACATGTAGTGACCACTTCTCGAGTCTGCCGCGAGTCCTTCGAACAGGGCAGTGCCGAAGGTCCAGTTTCTGCCCAGGAATGGCACGCGCCATTCCAGCATCCCGACCCGGCCGTAATATCCATTGAAAATGTCGGTTTCCTTTCTGTTGAAATGAGTGAACCAGTTGTAAATGCCAAGCAGTCCCAGACCCATGTTGTTTGCCCTGCTCGAAGATTCGGTGCTGATGATGCCGGCCATCTCCACCAATCCCCAGCGCGCTAAACGAGGGAAGTAAAAATAGCACGTTGAATCGTAGCGGATTCTCTGCCGTGTGAGGACCATGCGTTTGCGTTGCGGAAGCATCACCCCGTAATCCTCGCCGGTATCTTCGATTTTGACGTCTTCGTCGATGATGCGCGATACGTGATGTGTTTCCGTTTCCGTGCGCGTGGTCAGGAGGGAAGGGGAGAACCCGCATCCCGAGGAGGCGATGATGATGCTGGCTAGATACATCGCGACAACCGGATGCTTCATTGTTCGTCTCCCGTTTTTCGCAGGACCTTGGCCAGGACCACCCGTCGCAGTCGCGCGTCGTACAGCGAATCAGGTTCGCCTTGCATACGGGGCAGGGGCTCGGATTCACCCTTGGCGACAACCCGGATCTTCCCGGATGGAATACCGAAATCATTGACGAGGTGGCGTTTGACGAAGTTTGCGCGTTTCCGGCTGAGGGTGAGGTTGTAATCCTCCGGACCGGTTAAATCGGTGTGACCTGTCAGGACGACGTAGTCGAGGCGATCAATCCATGACGAGAGGTTCAGGGCAACGAACTCGAGCGCTTCCCGCCATGTCATTTGACTTGGAGCACCCTTGTCGTCGAGAATATACGGGTATGGATTTTCCGCTTCATTGAAGGGAAAGTTGATACGAAGCGACAGCGTCTCTGCCAGGGTGAAATCCTGCCGGATTTCCCTCACGCCCGGTATCAAAGGTGTGGAGAGATGGAACGTATCGAAGAAGTACTTTTCTGCCTGGGCACCGACGTCGTACTCCTCACCCTTGGTCAGCGTGACGTAATACGATCCATCGGCGCCCGTGCGCACACGCGCGACAAGCGTTCCCGTGCTTCGTTCTTTCCAAAACAGTGATGCTCCGGGAATGGGATCATTTGTCACGGCGTTCCTCACGATTCCACGAAGGATGACCATACTGGGAGGAGATGGATTCGGCGTGATGCTGTAAAGATCGAGATTCATCGAGCCGGGGCGGTTCGATGCGAAGTACATGATCGAGTCCGCGCGCTTCGTGGGTGGCGTAACGGGGAACAGCTCGTCGTAACGGGTGTTTACAGGCCGCCCCACGTTTTCCGGCTGCGACCATGAACCGGCCGTTCGTTCCGAAACAAAGATGTCATAGCCGCCAGCGCCTGTAAAACCATCTGAAGAAAAGTACAAGGTCTTACCATCGCCGCAGATAAAAGGCGTGACCTCGTTGCACGAGGTATTGACTGGGGCGCCAAGATTTCTCGGTGTTCCCCACGAACCATCAGGTTGCCGTTCGGAGTACCAGATATCCAACTGGCCCACGCCTCCAGGGCGATCACTGGTGAAGTACAGCCTGGCGCCATCTGATGAGATGGATGGATGAGAATCAAAACCGTCGCTGTTGATTGCCCGGACATTTTCTATATTGTTGAGGACGAGCTGGTCGCCCTGCGCCAGAAGTTCAGCTTTGAATATATCGGCGTCTCCGCGGGTATCGCGGTACTTTTTGGCGGCGAAGTAAAATTCGCGCCCGTCGGGTGTCAGTGAGGGACTGCCGATGTGCGCGGGGCTGGTTTCGCGAGTAAGTGGTTGCGGAAGCCTGGTGTTCCGGGAAAGCACGTGTGAATACCACAGGTTCTGTTGCCCGGTCGTGCCACCTTGTTGCAAGGACCGACTGGAAGTGAAGATGACATAGCCTTTCTCTTTGCCGGGAAGAATTGCAAACGCGGGCGCGAAGTCATCCGCAGGGGAATTCATTCCGTTATCGATTCGCCGGAGAGTGTAGCATGCAGTTCCAGGCAAACAGGTTGTGTCGAGCGTGATAAGCGCTTCGGGGTTTTCGCTCGCGCAGGTGGAGTCAGGTCCTTCGAACGTGGTTACTTCCGGTGTGATTGTGTAAGGCGTGGAGCAGGAAAGCACCAAGAGAGGGAGAAGCGAAAGAACCGTCAGTTTTTTCATCGACTCGGACGAGGTTGGACAATACAGGGATTAATGTACATCTTTTTTGGTTTTTCCCACAGTAGTGTTCGATTCCGGA
>JAADGX010000041.1 GCA_013152135.1 Chlorobiota bacterium | reverse complement strand
TGCTTTCGCATCTCCCCCGTGCCGCTGGCGACAACCATGTTGGCAGCCGAAGGAGCGCCACTCACCGTCGCCGCAGTTCCAAGCGTCAAGTTATTGGAGCCCAGGATAATGTTGCCGCTCGTCAACGCCAGTGTGCCGTTGACCGTTACGTCGCTGTTCAGCGTCAGGTCACCGCCCCCGGACTTGGCGAGATTATTGAACGTGGTAGCACCCGTAAGGCTCGCCGGGCTGCTGTTGGAAAACGTGGTCGTTGAGGCGGCGCCCGCGTCAAACGAACCGCCGTTCGTGAAATTGCCCTGTATGACTACACTGATGGCCCCATCCAGCTTGACCTTCATACCGGGTACGATCTTGATATTCTGGGCCATGCCGCGGGGACTGAATGTCGCCAGAGCGATCGCGATGATGATGAAACAGCGGCAGCGGTATTCGAGCCGCTTCCTGATGCCGGGATATCGCACCGCTGCAATGGCGTGTGCATGTCTCGTCATGTTCATACCCTCCTTCCGCTCCCTCATTTCGCGCTCCATAGTTCCATTTCCCGGACTCTCACCTGCAAAGCGCTGACCCGGGTTTGAAGGTCGTCAAGCTTCCGCACCTGTTTCTCCAGTTCCTCGATTCTCCGCTGCTGCTTCTGTACCTCGTTGAGCAGCATGGCGTTCACTTTGTGATAGAAGACGCTGTACGGTTTGCCATTTTCATCATACGCGACCAGTTCGGGCGCGATTTCCGCCACTTCTTCGGCAATGAGACCATACTGGAGGGACTGGTCGGGATCGTAGTCCGGCTTGTAGTGAAACGTGACGGGACGGAGTTTCATGAGCACGTCGCTGTCGCTTCCCATGTCGCGTATGTCGTGCTTGAAACGGCGTGAAGAGGTTGTCGTGCCCAGCTTGCCGGATCCGCTGATATACACTGACACACCGGCCGGGGCACTCCTTCCATATATGCCGCCTATGTAGCATGCCCTGTGGTTACTGTCGCCTATGCGGATTGCATAGGATTCACCCGATTGTCCAAGGTGACCGATGCAGATATTATTTTTACCCGTAGTAATATTTGACCCAGCCTTAAATCCAATTGCAATATTGTCATAGCCCGCAGTGTTACTGGACATCGCCTGGTATCCTATTGCCGTATTTCGGTATCCCGTGGTATTCTTGTACATCACTTCCATACCCGCAGCCATATTCGCAAACCCCGTCGTGTTGGAATACAGTGCCCTGTCGCCAATTGCAGTGTTTTGATACCCCGTGCCGTTGGAATACAATGCCTTCTTGCCAACAGCCGTATTATGATAACCAGTTGTTACCGATCTTAGCGACGAGAAACCGAAACCGGTGTTGCCATTACCTGTCGTGTTCAGGTTTCCCGCGTTCTCGCCCAGAAAAGTATTATCCGTGCCGTAGGTATGGAGCAGTGTATTTGTACCGCTGTAGAGAATACCGGTGCTCGGCGTTGTTGCAGGCATGCGCAGATTGCCGGTCAACTCCAGTTGCTCGTTCGGCGTGCTCGTCCCCAGGCCCAACCGCCCCTTCACTTTATCCCAGAACAGGTTGTCACTTCCGTAAAGTCCGTTGGAGGAATTCCAGAAAGCAACCCGACCGGGGACGCCGGGGCTTCCGTTCTGTACCAGGTGCACCCAGGAAAGGCCATTGAAGAAATAAAACCCTATCGGCGCGTCCGTCTGGTACACCAGGAGCCCGGCCGCGGGCGAGGATATGGCTTTCCGCTGTGCGGCGGTCATGCGCGGAATGAGCACACCGCTGGTCGTGGAACTCACGTCCAGTATCGCCGAGGGGTCAGGATCAGCGTCGGTCGAATTGATGGCCACCCCTTGCGCGTACAATGCCGACGGCGAAGCCGGCAGGATGACCATGCAAACGAATGCGAACAAAAGCACGTAATACCTTTTCATGTCACTCATGATAACCCCCTTGCATAGTGAAACAAAGAGCTCATCCTCTTGGAATGATGCCGATACGAAAGGATACAGTCGTCTATCGCAAATTGTAGTGGAATTGACGCTCTGGGGATCGCAATTTCTGCAAGCAGGTTCGCCATCTTTCGAAACATGCGTTGGATTTCAAAAGACGCGTGTCGTAATTGTTCTATTGGGTATAATATATTGTGATGAGTATTAGCACGCAAACATATATTCCGGATCATGCCCGGAATGACATCTTACAGTCGACAGGCGTGCAGGACGCGGCTCCCGCACCCTGGCTCTCCATTTCGAAGTTGTGCTGTTTTTCATTATTGCCGTGACACGGTTCAAACATCGTCACCGCAAATTCACCACAAGTCGATGTAATAATCTCGCTTAAAATCGCGGATTGTTTCGCGATAACTGGTTCTCAGAAGTCCTCCGCCGCGTAATCGTACGTCGCAGTTTCCGCCCGGCGGCGAACAGCGAATCATTGCGCTGGAGGGAATTTCCCTAACGTGAAAAGGGATTGGAGCCTATAGCCTTTACTTCACGTATACCGTCTTGATGTTCACGAATTCCTTTATGCCGTAATGCGACAGCTCCCGGCCGTACCCGCTCTCCTTGATGCCGCCGAAAGGCAGGCGCGGATCAGACTTGACGAAGGTGTTCACGAAACAGGACCCCGCCTCGATTTCCGTGGCCGCGATCCGCTCTCCCCGCTCCACGTCCCGCGTGAACACCGCCGCTCCCAGTCCGAACACGGAGTCGTTTGCCACGGCAATCGCTTCTTCCTCGTTTTTCACCGGGATGATGGAAGCCACCGGTCCGAATAATTCCTCGTCGTACGCGGGCATACCTTTCTTGACGTTGGTAAGAACCGTCGGCGGATAGAACGCGCCGGGACCTTCGGGAACGGTTCCGCCGAGCAGGCAAACCGCGCCCATTCCGATGCTCTTTTCGACCTGCGCGTGTAACTCGTCCCGCAAATCGTGCCGGGCCTGGGGACCGATCTCCGTCTCCTCCGACATCGGGTCGCCCATGATTTTCGCGCGCATGATCTCCACGTTCAGCCGTTCGAACTCCT
>JAADGX010000214.1:8834-10244 GCA_013152135.1 Chlorobiota bacterium | reverse complement strand
CGCGATCTCTTGAATGATTTTTTTCGTGGAATGAGGAGACCTTCCAGGATCAGAGACCGTACCCACGGTCGCAATAACGAGCACGAACAGGATGCCCCGACTCACAACCGGCATGGAAAACCTCGATGCCATATCGTTTCTAATGTGGGGTGGGAAGCAGTTGTGCGGATTAATACAAGTGCTTTGAATAAAATGGAAACAATGTGGATGTCGAGGGACGCAATCACTTACACCTGGCTCACGTTCATTTTCTTTATGCCCGGATTATTTCTTTGTCGGTTTCAACGTCCAGAAGAACCGCGGCTGTTTGTGCGATGCCGGTTGGATCCATTCCAAGAGAAGTGTGCAGTTCGCCCACCGATCCCTGTTCAATAAACTTATCCGGAAGTCCAAGCGTCGTCAACCTGACGCCTTGTATGTTTTCCCGTACCATGAATTCCGAAACCGCTGATCCGAACCCTCCGATAACAGCGTTGTCTTCGATTGTTATGACAGTAGGAAACCGCTGAAAAATATCCCTCAGCAAACTTTCATCCAATGGTTTGACAAACCTCATGTTCGCAACGAGGGCATCAATGCCCATCGCCTCCAGCTTGTCTGCTGCTTCAAGGCTGTTTTGGACCATTAACCCGATGGCCAGTATCGCAACATCTTTGCCTTCCTTCAGGATTTCCCCCTTCCCTATCTCCAATTCCATGTCAGTGGAACGCAGTGCTACGCCTGTCCCTTCGCCGCGTGGATACCGCATGGCAATAGGGCCTTTTTCGTACAGAACTGCCGTGTGAAGCATGTCACGAAGCTCTTGCTCATCCTTTGGAGCCATGATAACCATGTTGGGAATCATTCGCAGGTAGGACAAGTCGAATGAGCCGTGGTGCGTCGGGCCGTCAGCGCCGACGAGACCACCGCGGTCGAGAGCGAAAACGACATGCAGGTTCTGGAGCGCAATGTCATGAATGATCTGGTCGAATGCACGCTGCAGAAATGTCGAATAAATTGCTACTACCGGAATTTTGTTTTCCGTCGCCAATCCCCCGGCGAACGTCACCGCGTGCTGTTCCGCTATGCCGACATCGAAGTAATGATCCGGGAACTCTTCTTTCAGCATGTTGAGACCGGTACCGTCGGGCATGGCGGCGGTGATACCAACCACGCGGGGGTCCCGGCGTACCTGATCCACAAGCGCTTCTCCGAATACCGCCGTAAACGATGGTTTCCCATTGGACTTCTTGGAAGATTTACCGGTGACCTTGTCGAACGGCGTGACGCCGTGAAGCTTTTGCGAATGCTCCTCCGCCGGTTTGTACCCCTTTCCCTTTTCCGTGATCACGTGCAAAAGTATCGGGCCTTTCAGGGACTTGATTTCTCTGAGGATGTTAACCAACTTGACGATATTGTGCCCGTTCACGG
>JAADGX010000214.1:4815-8801 GCA_013152135.1 Chlorobiota bacterium | reverse complement strand
GGTGATGACGGATTTCAGGCTTCCTTCCAACCGGGCCGCGAACTGTCGAAGCCGGTCGCCGAGTTCATCGAACTTTCCTGTCAATTCCCAGACGTTGTTCCGGAACCGGTTGTAAACCGGAGAGGCGATCAGCTCGGAGAAGTAATTGGCGAAGGCCCATACGTTCTTGTCAATGGACATGTTGTTATCGTTAAGGATTACCGTCATGTCGCGTCGCAGAAGGCCGCAGTTGTTCATCGCCTCATAAACCATTCCACCCGTCATGGCGCCGTCGCCGATGACAGCCACCACGTTGTAGTCCTCTTTATCGAAGTCTCGAGCCGTGGCAATCCCCAGGGATGCCGAGATCGATGTGCTTGCGTGTCCTGCACCGAACACGTCGTATTCGCTTTCTTTTCGCTTGCAAAACCCGCTCAACCCTTCGAACTGCCGGAGAGTATGAAAACGGTCTTTGCGCCCCGTGAGCAGTTTGTGCGGGTATGCCTGATGCCCCACGTCCCAGATGATTTTATCGCGGGGTGTGTTGAAAACATAGTGGAGGGCAACCGCCAGTTCAACGGTTCCAAGACCTGCTCCCAAGTGGCCGCCGGTTTTTGCGACCGAGTCAATAAGAAATTCGCGAAGCTCGGTACATACGGTGCGCAATTCGCCGACTTCCAGTTTGCGCAAATCGTCAGGATAGTTTATTGCCGTAAATAATTTCTTGTTCGTTTTCATGTTCCGCCTTTTCAGCTTTCCAGTTTTTCAATCGTTTCGAACAATTCGTCGCTCCGTTCCTTCAGTTCTTTAAGCCGTTGCTGAGCCTGGGTGAGTTTTTCCAGGCATACGTTTGTCAGTGTAATACCCTCCTCGTAGTATTGCAGCGACTGCTCCAGCGTCACGTCATCGGATTCCAGTTTGTCAGCCACGGCGGAGAGGCGTTCAAGGGCTTCCTCAAACGTCAGGGATGATTTTTCTGATTTTTTCGCCATTACTTTTTAACCGTCGATTCAACTACTGCGTGAGCTTTTCCATCTATAAACTCCACGTTCAGGATATCCTCCGGGGAAACTCCTTCGATAGTGGTAAGCACCCTTCCATCCTTGCGAGTTATCGTGTATCCTTTTCTCAGCAACAATTCCGGGTTGTGCTGGCGGATGACCGCTTGAAGTTCACGCAAGCGCATGTCTTTCATCGATATTCGATGATTGCATGCTATTTCAATCTTTCGTGTAAGCTCATCAACGCGTTGCATCCCCGTCAGTACGATATCCCCGGCGCGAAGCAAAGCCCGATGTCTCAGCAAGGCTGTTACCGCTTGCCTACGGTCCTTGAGCTTGCTGTCCATGAGGGCTGTTAAAGTATAGGAAAAATTGGAAAGAGTCTCAAGTAACTCCCGCTGCTCGGGAACAACGATCTCCCCGGCCATGCTCGGTGTCGCAGCCCTGACATCGGCAACAAAATCCGCGATGGTATAATCCACCTCATGCCCTACCGCGCTGATTACCGGAATAGTTGATTCAGCGATGGCCCGCGCCACGACTTCTTCATTGAACGCCCACAAGTCTTCAAGGCTTCCCCCACCTCTCCCAATGATAAGCACGTCAACGTCGCCTTTCTCGTTGAATCTTCGAATGGCGTCAGCGATTTCGGACGCAGCCTGCGCTCCCTGTACCGAAACCGGCGCCAGCACTAATCGTGCTACCGGGAACCTGCGCTGTATAACGCTGATCATGTCACGTACGGCAGCTCCGGTCGGAGATGTGACAATGCCAATGCGCTCCGGGTACTTGGGCAAGGGCTGTTTCCGGTTTTCGTCGAATAACCCTTCTTCGTACAACTTGCGTTTCAGCTTTTCAAAAGCGAGTTGCAATGCTCCCGCGCCGCGCGGAGCCATCTCGCGTACGAGCAACTGGTAATTTCCCCGCGGCTCATAGACCGAAATATCGCCCCGGCACAAAACTTCCATTCCGTCGGTGGGTGAAAAGAACAGGGAATACGCATTGCCTTTGAACATGACGGCGCTTATCTGGGCGTCTTTGTCTTTCAAGGTGAAATACAAGTGCCCCGAAGAATGACGCCGGAAATTCGAGATTTCACCGGTTACATAAACGTCGGTGAACGATGACTCGAGAATGGCCTTGATTTCCCGCGTGATTTGGCTGACAGAGTAAAGGTTTACCTGGTCGAGAGCTTCTTGCATGAATTCAAAACCTCGCGTTGAATCCTATTGTCGGTACAATAGGAAACATGCCAATGTCCCGTCTTCCGAGCGAACCGTCAGGCTGGACGAAAAACTGGTACTGAATAATATTCTTGTGATTATAAAGATTGATGACGTCGAGATAGAACTCCCATCGCATACCCCAGAACAACGCTCTGGCGGTTGCCCGGAAATCCAGGCGGTGATAGAGGGGGAGTCGTTCCTGATTGAAATTGCTTTCATTTCCATAATCTACGTCAAGAATGGCCTTCCCCGCAAAGTCCGTCGCGATGATCGGCTTGCCGTCTTGGATTCGAGGCCGCACGCCAACGGGCTCGGTGTACGGAAAATTCGTGCCGAAACGCCAGTACGCTCCAAGCGTCAGCCAATCATTTACATTGTAATTCATTACAATATTAATCGTGTGACGCTGGTCATAATTGAACGGGATGACGGCGCCGTCACGGTAGCGCTGCGCCCACGCCAGTGCATAGGTCACCCATCCGGAAAGGCGATCGTCAGAGCTTTTGTTGCGCATCTCCAGCGTGAACTCCAGACCGTATGCTTCACCCCACGACCCGTTGACCGGCACTGCCGTCAGTGAATCACGTTCCACGGGATATGGAGTTTTCCATGAGGATGGATCATGTGGATCGCCACTGCCGGTTAACGATGATTCCCAGGCAAGAGTCGTATACTTTTGTTGTACGATAAGATCAGAGAAATCTTTATAGTATCCCTCTACCTTGAGCAGCCATTTTCCGTCGAGCCATCGATCTATTCCAAGAATGTAATGGATTGCCTTTTCCGGTTGCAGTCCGTTCAAGTTCTCACCGCTGAAATCAAAGAACTGCCTTTGGTCCACCAGTTTTTCATACCCTGGAGACTGGTAGTACACGCCCCATGAACTTCTGAGCGTAGTAAGCGGATCCAATGCATAGGAAAGCTGTAACCTCGGCGACAAGACGAAACGATCGATGAGCCCGTAGTAATCGAGCCGCAGACCGGGGAGTACATACAGACGGTCATTCACCGCGAAGCGATTCTGGATGTACGTGTACAGCTTAGCGTAGTTCTGCACCTGCTTTGTTTGGTCTACGATTGCGGAGTGTCGCGGGTTGTTCTGGATCAGGGCTTTAAGCTCGTCGTCAATATCGAGTTGAAAAAACAGGTCGCCGGTTATCCACTCCGTGCCGAACCCTGTTTCAAGGAGACCCCATTTGTGAGAAAGGCTGTAATTATCCTTCAGACTGAACTTCTGGATAGAAAAATCCGAGTAGAAATTCAGGTTGAAGAGCTTAACGAGAGCCTTGAGACTGTCGTTCTGTATGTCTTTAAACTCATCCCTGTTCAGCGCCGGATCGAGCAGCCATCCTTCGAACACGGTTCTGCCATCGTTCCGGTACCAGGATAAGGTGAGGCTGTTCAACTGGGAACTCGAAGGCACCCAGTTCCACGTGAGGCTTGACGTATAATTGTATGTGGTATTGTACACAGTTATGCTGTCCGGGTTGGATCGTCCACTACCCGAAACGATATCGACACCGTCACGGCTCGCAACAGCGTTGACAAAGAACTTGTGACCTTTGAAGGGACCGAACGAAAGGCGCGTTTGAACGTCGGTGAAATTCGGAAACGAGACGTCCCCATCAACAAGTTTTAAGTTCTTAACGATCGGACCGACGATCAGGTCGTAATACGTTCTCCGGCTGGAGAACAACCACGCTCCCTGGTCACCGATGCCGGTTCTCCCCTCCAGCACCAGGTTGGCGTTGGTCAGGCTGGTGTTGAGATTGGCATGGAA
>JAADGX010000214.1:0-4781 GCA_013152135.1 Chlorobiota bacterium | reverse complement strand
TTCACGTCCAGCACCGCCGACAAGCGGTCGCCGTACTTGGCCGGAAATCCCCCTGTAATAAGACTGATTTCAGACACCGTTTCCGGGTTGAACATGCTGACCACCCCGTACAACCGGTACGGGTTGAATATTTCCACTTCGTCCATGAGAATCAGGTTCTGATCGGGACCCGAGCCGCGAATAATGAGTTGCGAGCTGAAATCGTTTGGCGAAAGAACACCGGGCAGAGCTTGCAACGAACGGAGCACGTCCTCGGCCGCGCCAGGAAGATTTTTCACTTCCCGGGGTTTTAAAGCCTGGACACTTGTACGCGTGTCGCTTTGAGAACGCTCCATTCTTCGGGAAGTTACTTCCACCGTTCCCGTTTTAATCGGCGCTTCCCTGAGCACAATCCGCAGCATCTGCGCTTCGCCTGGAACGACATTGCGAATTTCCTTGCTATCATATCCAACCATGGAAACCCGCAAGGTATAGCTGCCCTTCGGAACGTTACGGATGATGAATTTTCCGGCTTCGTCTGCTATGGCTCCAAACCTTGTTCGAAGGAGCACGACATTGGCTCCCGCAAGCGGCTCGTTCCGTTCGTTCACCACGATACCCTTGATCGATTTCGTATCTTGCGCGTTACCAATGCTGAATTCAACCAAAATAAACAAGAACAGCAAACACGTAACAAGGATCGACCGCTCCCTTGTCAGAGTACTTCCTTTTTCACCTCCGTGGAATCCCATCACTGCGTAAAGTACTATTCCGTGGAGACACGAAAACAGGATATATTCGGGTACCGGTTAAAAAACAGGGATTTGTTCGAATATCGTATCGGAAGGAGGGTTCGTCGTATCCGGTTCCGGGTAATCGGTGGTATAGTGCAGCCCCCTACTCTCTTTGCGGCTGAGGGCACAACGCACCACGAGGCTGGCTACGGTCACGATGTTCCTCAATTCAATGAGGTCGGAGCTGACTTTCGTTCTCTTGTAAAAATCCTCGCACTCTTTCCAGATAAGATCGATGCGCCGCTGTGCCCTCTGGAGGCGCAGTGTCGATCGAACAATACCGACATAGTCCCACATAATGGTCGCGACTTCTTTGCGGTTGTGAGAAATAAGTACCCATTCGTCGGTGTTGTAGGTCCCTGTATCATCCCATTCCTCGATCATGCTGGAATCCGGGACTTCCGCCTGTTCGGCCCTTGTGATTTTCGCTGCCCGGTCGGCGAAGACCAACGCCTCCAACAGCGAGTTGCTTGCAAGCCGGTTCGCTCCGTGAAGCCCCGTGTTCGCGACCTCTCCACACGCGAACAAGTGCTGAATGGATGTGCGCGCCCATTCGTCCGTAACAACGCCACCACAGATATAGTGCGCAGCGGGAACCACGGGAATATATTCTTTTGTCATATCTATCTTGAATTCCAGGCACCGCTTGTAAATGTGCGGGAACCGTGATTTGACCTCTTCCGGATCGAGGTGCCGGAGGTCGAGGTACACGCATTCCTCCCCCGATTTTTTCAACTCCGCGTCGATTGCGCGTGCCACAATGTCTCGCGGCGCCAGCTCTCCGCGCTCGTCGTATTTCTGCATGAAACGCTCGCCGGACCGCGTCCGGAGGTAAGCGCCGAACCCACGGACCGCTTCACTGATAAGGAACGAGTCTGCTGCCGGATGACAGAGAGTCGTCGGATGAAATTGAATGAACTCGAGATTCCCGACGCGTGCTCCCGCCCGATAAGCCATGGCGATCCCGTCACCGGTCGCAATGGGTGGATTGGTTGTATGCAGGTAGACGCGTCCCGCGCCACCGGTGCAGAGAACGGTTGTCTTCGCCAGAAACGTATCGATTGCCCCCGAGTGACGGTCGAGGACATGAGCCCCCCAGCAGTGAATCCTGTCGTTGCGCTTGGTTTTTTCTTTCAGGTTGTGCTCGGTGATAAGATCGATGGCGAAGTGATTCTCCAGCATCTCGATGTTCGGATGTTCCCGGCATTTCTGCAAAAGGGCATGTTCGATTTCCCAGCCGGTCAGATCTTTCGCGTGCACAATACGATTGTGTGAATGTCCGCCTTCGCGCCCCAGGTCGAGCTTGTTTCTTTCCCGAGTAAATTCAACACCAAGTTGTATCAGGTCTTGAACAAGTTCAGGACCTTCCCGCACGACAAGCTCCACTATGTCCCGGTGACACAACCCCGCTCCTGCTTCGATCGTATCTCTGATATGATCCTCGAAAGAATCCTCGGGATCGAAGACGGCGGCAATTCCACCCTGCGCGTAGTTCGTGTTAGAATCCGCTGCCTGTTTCTTCGTGACAATGGTAACCCGCAGAGTATCCGCTACATTTATCGAATAAAACAGCCCGGCAATACCGCTTCCAATAACCAGTACATCCGTTGAACGAAACACCGCTCTATCATCCTCCTGTAATGCTCAGATTGTCAAATTGCGATTTCCCTGCCCCATCAAAATACATTGGCAGGATCAACTTTCATATACTATTACTCGTGACTTTGAATGACGTCTTCCAAGATCGCGGTGGCTCTGTCGATTTCTTCTCGATCGATAACAAGAGGAGGAACCACTCTGAGCACATTGTCGCGTGTACAGGTAATCAGGAGTCCTCTTTCCAGGCATGATTTCGTGATGTCACGACAGGGCCCGGCAAGTTCTATTCCCAGCATGAGACCAAGTCCTCTGACGTCATTGACTTTTCGAGGATTCGAATTCTTGACTTCCAACAATTTCCGCTTGAAGTACTCACCATTCTCACGTGCCCTGTTCATCAGTCCTCCGCCCACGATCTCTCTGAGCACGGCAACGCCGGCCGCGCAGGCCACCGGGTTCCCTCCAAAGGTGGTTCCGTGTCCTCCGATACCATAAACAGCGGTGAACTTCTCCCTCCCCAGCAGTGCGCCCAGCGGCATTCCACCGCCGATCGGCTTGGCCGTCACGACGAGGTCGGGCTGCACGTTCCAATGCTCAAACGCAAAGAACTTGCCCGTTCGCCCGATTCCCGATTGAATCTCGTTCGTCCGCTACAACCAGGAACGAATACTTCTCGCGCAATTCGAACAATGTATCGACAAACGATTGTTCGGCGCTGTTGATCCCGCCTTCCCCCTGGATGAACTCGAGAAAAACCGCCGCAGTGTTTTGATCTACCGAAGACCGGAGCGCGGCCACGTCGTTGAACGGAAGGTGCAATACATCCGGAAGAAAAGGTTCGTATCCCTTCCGGTACTTCTCGCGGTCCATGAGCGAAAGTGAGCCCATTGTTCGACCGTGGAAACTACCTGAAAATCCCACCAGGGTATGTTTCCCGTTGGAGTTTCCCCATTTACGACAGAGTTTGATTGCCGCTTCAATGGCTTCAGTACCGCTGTTGGTGAAAAACACGCGGTCGTATCCACTGTGTGTCGCAAGGTCTTCGGCCAATTGAACCTGTGGTTCCTGTACGAAGAGATTGGAAAGGTGAAGGTACTTGTTTATTTGTTCAGTAATGGCCGACAATACGCGCTGATTTCCATACCCGACGCTGTTGACGGCAATACCTCCGATAAGATCAATATATTCCGCGCCGTCATCGCCTATGAGAATAGCGCCTTTTCCTCCGGTTGTTATACTGACCGGTAACCTTCGATAGGTCTCAAAGAAAACACGTTCGGATCTTTCATACAATGTCATTACCGTTCACACATCGCCGTTATTATGGTCAAAATAAGAAGAGTATTTTCGCGGAGTTGTTTCAACGTGCCGTTGTTCCGGATAACAAAATCCGCCCTCGATGCTTTTTCCGCAGCAGGCATTTGCGATGCGATCCTTCGAAGAATTTCATCTCTCGTGATTCTTGCATCACCGCCGTACCGCTTGAGTATCTGGTCTGTGTCCGCAACCACCACGATGATGAAATCGAAGAGCTCCTCTATTCCCGTTTCGAAGATCAAGGCGGATTCAATGAAGACAATCGAATGGTGTCCGGGCAGATCGTTGATCATGTCGTCGACTGCTTTGAGAGTCGGCGGATGAAGGATATCCTCCAATCGCTCGAGATCGTTGGGATCGGCAAAGACACGCGCGGCAAGTTTCGAGCGATCGATATCACCGTCTTCGCCCAGAATAGTCTCACCGAAAGTCTGGATAACCTGCTGTCGAATGCTCTCATCGCCATGGAGCAATTCGCGGGCGACACGATCGGTGGAAATGACCGGGTACCCTTCTTTTTCCAGGAATGCACAAACCGTCGATTTGCCCGATCCAAAACCTCCCGTAACCGCTACGCGGCAAATCATCGTATTCGGTATCCTGGCGTATGTGCGGAAAAATTACTTCGCGTACGCGATCGAACGCTTTTCACGGATAACCGTCACCTTGATCTGACCGGGATACTCCATTTCCTGCTGGATCTTCGCTGCTATATCCGCAGCCAATTGGTCCGCCATCGCATCGTCAACCCGATCGTGTTCAACGATTACGCGCACTTCCCGCCCTGCTTGGATCGCGTATGTTTTGGTTACACCCTCGAACGACTGTGCCAGTTTTTCCAGCTTCTCAAGGCGTTTGACGTACCCTTCGAGAGATTCACGGCGGGCTCCCGGCCGTGCGCCGCTTATGGCGTCCGCCGCCTGGACAAGAGCGGCATACGGCGAAAGCATCTCGATATCTTCATGATGTGAGCCAACCGCGTTTACCACAACGTTGTTTTCCCGGAAACGCTTCGTGACATCATAGCCGATCAGCGCATGCGGCCCTTCGGTGTTCCGGTCAACACATTTTCCTATATCGTGCAGGAGGCCG
>JAADGX010000145.1:3059-4847 GCA_013152135.1 Chlorobiota bacterium | reverse complement strand
ATCCTTCGCCACCTGGATATGGTACGTTTCCGCCCGCGAGGAAGAATCCCACTGAAGCGTCACATCAGGCGGCAAATGAGCGGCGTTGTTGTTCGGTGCAATGAGCAGGGGCGCCTCGGGCGCGGCTATGATTGTGGTAAACGATCTTGTTTCCGACCAGTCGCTGGCAGTGACGCTGTTCACGGCCCGGACCCTCCAGTAATACCTGTGGTCGTTCAGGAGCACCCCGGTTTTGTACTCCGTGGTTTGAAGAAGCGGCACATCGATGACAAGCGATGTAAAGAAAGGAGATTCCGCGACCTGGATGTGATACGACGTCGCCCTGTCCACGGGCCTCCACGTGAAGTGAACGTTCACCGCCAGGTCCCGAGCATCCCCGGCAGGTTGCAGGAGTTCCGGTGGCCCGGCTGGCGGTAAGGCAATGGGAAACTCGTAGAAAGACAACACCCCGATTCCCCGGGGGTTCGTGATCCACGGCCCTTCGTACACGGCGGTGCTGTTGTTGTACGTCCGACCGGGCAGGTAGGTGATCTTCGTTGCCGAGCTGGAGCCGGCCAGTTTCAAGATGACCTTGTTCCCCTCGGTACGTCCCGATATCACTTCTCCCCATGCGCCATCGAGGTAAAAGTAATCGACCATGCGGTGGCCCTTGTAATCCCCGGGCCATAACAACGAATCGGTGCGCGAAAATTCGAGCACGATTTCGTCCTGGCTGGAAGTAGTGTAGTACGCGGTCGCGATGTCGGGCGGGTTGATATTCACGGTATCCGTCGATCCGTAGAAATCGCGTGCGATCTGGCGGAACAACTGCTCCGCCATGCGGAAATACCCGGCGGCGGTGTAGTGGCATCCGTCGTGACCCGGAATGGCGGTGGTGGACATGATTTCGATGTTCGCGCTGTAGAAATTCCGCTGCACCTCCCGCAGTTCGCTCTGGTTCGCGCCACCGCAGCCGGGCCTGATCTGGAACACGTACCGTTTCTGGATGGACGGGTAATCCTGCCTCCAGGCCTGGAACAATTTCTTGAAGTTGCTTTTGTAATTCACCCACGTGGAATTGGTGTTCGATTCTCCCTGGTGCCAAAATATGGCCTTTACGTGATCAGCGACTCCCGCCTTGGTCGCCCGGTACAAGAGCCTCCCGTACGTGGTATTCAGGTTCATGCGGTTGGTGTTGTCCGGCAAGTTGTATTCGATAGAAGAACCGCCCGATCCACCATTGATGATGCACACGGGAACCCCGTAGGTTTCCTTGATCAACTGCTGCAGCTTGATTCCCCATGCGCCGGTGTGAAACCAAAGGCTGCCGTTGGCGCGGGCCAATCCCCAGAGCGTATCGGCCGGGTTGTACGGATTATAACCCGTCGACCGTCCGAAACTCCGGCAAAACTCGTTCCGGTAATTCGCCTGGGACCGCCGGGGCCACGAGTTCGATTGCCCGTTGATGAGAAAAACGTCGCCGCAGACAATGCTGTCCCTCCGCGCCACCAACGTGGAGCCGGATGCGTTTTTCACGTAAAGCTCGAACGAGTACTCCGAGAGTTCCGCGTGGATCTTCGGGGCGAAAGAAAACGAGGCGCTGGTCCCGCCGTACACGAGGGGCATGGATTCGCGTTTATACGGCTGATTGTTTTTCAAAACCCGGACAAACGCCGAGTCGTACCCGGGTACGAGCACCCAACCCTTGACAGGGACGGCGGCGGAATCCTGGTCGTCCCGGGGAAATAATTGCAACGGCGCGGGAAACTGCGACAGCGTGACATTCTGGGAAAACAATGATCCTCCCGG
>JAADGX010000145.1:0-3022 GCA_013152135.1 Chlorobiota bacterium | reverse complement strand
GTGAGAGGAGCACTGGTAATGTGGTCTGAAAACGGGCGTAGATGAAGGCGTTTCATGTTCGCACTCCCATAATGATACGGGCGAGAGGATGATACTGCATGACCCCGCGGCCGTTGTGGCGCACCCGGTGCGATTCCGACCCGGGGTTCGACAGGAATTGGAAGTAAGTCATTATCTTTGGAGACGGGGATAATTCCGAGGCAACCCGGCACCCATTCTATTAGAGAATAAAACGATAAAACGAATTTCGCAATCGTACGACGAAGCCCCGGAGTTCAGTTACACGATTTCACGCTTTCACGCTTTCAAACCCAATTCATCCGCCCATGCGTCTTACGTTTGATTCCATCCGCCGCCACTGCCTGAAGAAAAAAGGAAAGATCGATGAAGGGTTCCCCTTCGACGAAGAGACTCTGGTCATCAAGGTCCATGGAAAGATCTTTCTTCTCATGGACATCACCGCCCATCCTTTGAAGATCAACCTGAAATGCGACCCGGAACTGGCGCTGGAGTTTCGCTCCAAGTATGCGGCCGTCAATCCCGGCTACCACATGAACAAGAAACACTGGAACACGGTGGAACTCGACGGCAGCATCCCTGCTTCAGAAGTATTCGAAATGATTGACCATTCATATCTCCAGGTCGTCAAGGGCCTGAGGAAACCTTTACGGGAAGAGCTCCTCTCAACGTAGATTTTCCAAGTGATAACGATACTATCAAACTGCACGAGGCCACCATGAAAAACAGGTACGTTTATCCGCTCATTGGTCTGATAGCCGTGACGGTCGTTTTCCACGGCTGTCTCCAGGAACCAAAAGAGGGGGTGAAGGTCAAACCGGTCATCACCTCCGATATTATCGAATCAACCATTGACAGCTTGCTGGTTCAGCTTGGCGGCGCGGAGAAAACCCGCCTCGAACGCGGCGTCCGCCAAGCCGCCCGGTTGTGGCGCGAAGATGACGGCTCGATAACGGAATTTCGTTCGTTCTGTGCAAAGTACTTCATAGCGGACTCGGTGCTCCTCGACAAAACATTCAACCGGTTGGAACACAACCTCATGCTGATCAGCGGCTACCTCCGCGAGTTGAACCGCGACCTGAACGTCCCGTTGCAACTCGACACGGGACCGATTCTCCCCGTCGATTACCTTTTCGGTGAGTTCTCACCTTCGGTGCACGTCAACGAGGACATGTTCGCCACAAAAATCGCTTTCACCACCCTGCTGAACTTCCCGCTGTTTTCCTTGCAGGAACGGCTCGAACTCGGCCCCAACTGGACGCGGCGACAGTGGGCGGAGGCGCGACTGGCGCAGCGGTTTTCCGGCCGGGTCCCCGCCATGGCGAACCAACAGGTAGCATCCGCCTACACCATTACCGATTCCTACATCAGCGCGTACAACATTTACATGCATAACGTGCTCGATGAAAAAGGCCAACGCCTTTTCCCGGAGGGATTGAAACTCATCTCGCACTGGGGCCTCCGCGACGAACTCAAAGCCCAGTACGACAAGCCCGGCGGCTTTGTGCGCCAGAAACTCATCCAACGCATCATGGAACGCATCATCGACCAGCAAATTCCCGCGGTCGTGATCAACAACCCCGACGTGGACTGGAGACCTTCCGACAACACGGTGACGCCGCATCCCGACGCGGCGAACCAGGCACCTTCCGCCACCGCGGAACCCGACACGCGCTATGCAATGTGGCTGCGCGTCTTCCACGCGGAGAAATCACTCGATCCGTACTACCCGGAGGAGCCCACTTTTATCGATCGCCGTTTCAACCGCGACCGCGAGATTCCCGAACTGGAGGTCGAAGAGCTGTTTCGCTCCGTTTTGAGTTCTCCTCTCATTGCCCGCACGGCGAACCTGATTTCAAAACGACTCGGACGCTCTCTCGAGCCGTTCGATATCTGGTACAACGGGTTCCGCACGAAGAGCCGGTACACGGAAGACGAATTGGACCGCATCGTGTCGAAGAAGTACCCCACGGTGGAATCGTTCCAGCGCGATATTCCCAACATCCTGGTGAAACTCGGCTTTTCTTTCGAAACTGCCCGCTGGCTTTCCGAGCGCATCGTCGTGGATCCGTCGCGGGGAGCCGGTCACGCGATGGGCGCGGGACGATTGGTGGACAAGGCGCATCTCCGCACCCGTATACCGGAAGGCGGGATGAAGTACAAGGGCTACAACATCGCCATCCACGAGCTGGGACACAACGTCGAACAGACGTTTTCGTTCCAGGGCATCGATCACACGCTTCTCCGCGGCGTTCCCAACACCGCTTTCACCGAAGGTTTCGCTTTCATCTTCCAGTCACGTGACCTGGAACTCCTGGGACTGGCCGGGCGAAACCCGGAGGCCGAGCATTACAAGGCCCTCGACGTCTTGTGGTCAACGTATGAAATCGCGGGTGTGGCGATGGTTGATATGCGCGTGTGGAAATGGTTGTACGCTCATCCCGATGCCGGTCCGGCGGAGTTGAAAAGCGCGGTGCAAACCATCGCCCGCGACGTCTGGAACGAGTTCTTCGCGCCGGTGTTCGGCGTGAAAGACGTGACCCTCCTGGCTATTTACTCGCACATGATCGACGGCGGGATGTACACGCCCGACTATCCCCTTGGGCACATCATCTCGTACCAGATCGAGCAGTACATGAAGTCACGTAGCCTGGCCGCGGAGATGGAACGGATGTGCAAGATCGGCAATGTGTCGCCCGACCTGTGGATGAAGCTCGCGGTGGGCAAGCCGATTTCCACCGATCCATTGCTGAGCCAAGCCCGAGAGGCGCTGGATATACTGGAGAAAAAGTAATGTCCCGTTCCCGGCTAACTACCGACCGATGATGATATTCCTGGTCGCCACCGATCGCGCGGAAGCGACTACCACGTGGTACGTTCCGGGAGCCAGGTCGCGCACGTCGAGGTTCACCTGGCGGAAGCCGGGGGCGTACGCGAGAGGACCGGATGCAAGCGCTCGCCGTCCCATGGCATCGTAGAGCGAAACCGTCAGGATTTGGCGCTC
>JAADGX010000289.1 GCA_013152135.1 Chlorobiota bacterium | reverse complement strand
GTAGGTAAATTTCACACCGGTTTCTTTCATTACTTCGCGTGCAACGCGCCGAACGATTTCCTCCTGGAGCTTCAGTTCTTTCACGTGTCCCACCAGGGGAATCATGACTTCGGGAAGGATCTTGATGCCCTCTTTTTTCACGTTGGCAGCGGCTTCGAAAATTGCGCGGGCCTGCATTTCCGTTATTTCCGGGTACACGATACCCAGGCGGCAGCCCCTGAACCCAAGCATGGGATTGAATTCGTGCAGCGCCGCAACCCTTGTTTTAACGACCTCGAACGGGATACCCAGATCCTTGGCCACTTCCCGCTGGCCGGCCTCGTCGTGGGGCAGGAACTCGTGCAGCGGAGGATCGATCGTGCGAATGGTGATCGGCTTTCCGTTCATCACCCGGAAGATGCCTTCGAAGTCTTGGCGCTGAAGCGGCAGCAATTTAGCCAGGGCCGCCTTTCGCTCTTCCACGGAATCCGATAGAATCATCTGCCGCATCGGGCCGATTTTTCCTTCACCGAAAAACATGTGCTCGGTACGGCACAGGCCGATTCCTTCCGCCCCGAACGCGATGGCGTTCGCGCTCTGGTCCGGCTGGTCGGCGTTGGTGCGGATCCGCAGGCGGCGATACTTGTCCGCCCATTTCATGATGCGGTTGTACATCTGGTACATGGGTGCGGACTTGGGATCGAGCGTTTTGTCGATGAGCACTTGCAGGACCTCGCTGGGCCGGGTTTGCAGTTTGCCCAGGAGGACCTCGCCGGTGGTTCCGTCGAGCGAAATGAAATCGCCTTCGTAGATGACGTTGTCTTTTCCCGCAACGTGTATTTCGCGTTTCTTGTAATCGATTTCGAGGGCATCGCAACCTGCAACGCACACTTTACCCATTTGCCTCGCCACCAGCGCGGCGTGTGAAGTCATGCCGCCGCGGGCGGTGAGAATGCCCTGGGCCACGCTCATTCCTTCGATGTCCTCCGGCGATGTCTCGATGCGGACCAGGATGACGTCCGCTCCCTGGGAAGCAAGGGTCACGGCGTCGTCGGCGTGGAACACCACCCGTCCGGTGGCGGCGCCGGGTCCCGCGTTCAAACCCTTCACCATGAGCCTGCCCTGCGCGACAGCCTGCTTCTTCTGCACGGGATCGAAAATCGGTCGCAGGAGCTGGTTCAACTGGTCCGGCTCAATGCGCATCAGCGCTTCCTTCTGTGTGATGAGCTTCTGGCGCACCATGTCCACGGCGATGCGGATGGAGGCGAAAGCGGTTCGCTTCCCGACACGGCACTGGAGCATGTAGAGTCTGCCCTGCTGGATAGTGAATTCGATGTCCATCATTTCCCGGTAATGCGCTTCCAGGATCTTCCGGATCCTGAGCAGTTCGCGGTAGGATCGCCGGTCTTTCTCCGCCAATTCCGAAATGGGCAGGGGGGTGCGGGTGCCCGCCACCACGTCTTCGCCCTGGGCGTTCATGAGGAATTCGCCGTAGAAAATGTTTTCACCCGTGGCGGGGTCGCGGGTGAAGGCCACGCCCGTACCGGAGTCGTCTCCGTAATTGCCGAAAACCATGGCCTGGATGTTGACCGCGGTTCCCCACTCCTCGGGAATGCCGTTGAGCTTGCGATACACGATGGCGCGGTCGTTCATCCACGAACCGAACACGGCGCCGATAGCGCCCCACAACTGTTCACGCGGGTCTTCCGGGAAGGAGCGGCCGGTTTCCCGCTTGATGGCCTTCTTGAATTCCACCACCAGCTCTTTCAAATCCTCCGCGCTCAACTCGGTATCGTACGTCACGCCCCTGGCTTTTTTCTTTGCCTCGATAATCTCCTCGAACGGATCGACATCGTCCTTGGTCTTCGGTTTCAGGTCCAGGACGACGTCTCCGTACATCTGTACGAAGCGCCGGTAGGAGTCGTACGCGAAGCGGGGATTTCCGGATTGCTTGATCAGCCCGTTCACGGTCTGGTCGTTCAGTCCCAGGTTGAGGATGGTGTCCATCATTCCCGGCATGGACGTGCGGGCCCCGGAGCGGACCGAGACGAGAAGCGGATTCTCTTCGTCCCCAAAGCGCGCTCCCATCAATCGTTCTACTTTTTTCAGCGCCTTGTCCACGCTCTCCTTCAGACCCGGCGGGTACGTGCGCCCGTGTTTATAGTAATACGTGCAGACTTCAGTAGTGATGGTAAAGCCCGCCGGAACCGGGAGACCGAGGTTGGTCATTTCAGCGAGGTTTGCTCCCTTGCCGCCGAGGAGATTTTTCATCTCCGTTTTACCTTCGGCTTTTCCTCCGCCGAAGAAATACACGTACTTGGGCAGGCGTTTCCCCGATCTGACGGTCGTTTTTCGCACCTGCTTTTTTCTGGATGCTTTTTTCTGAGCCATGTTTATGCTCCTTGAAAAAGAATGCTATTTGAAGATGTCAGCGTCATTGAGCTTGACTGCAAATCCTCTCCGGGAACCGATCACAAATGGCAACGGCCCGGCATGATCTTCGGAAGACGAATCTTCCACGGGGTGTTTTTCCTGCTGTCCTCGGACACAACCCCGTATTGGAAGATACGATTCAACGGAATCGCGTTCAACGAGCAGTCTGTCACGCCGCCTGCCAAAACGCGGATACCGCGTCGATGAAAAGACGTCCGGGAAGGCGGGAAAGAGTTGCCCGGGACTCGAGGCGTTCGGGATGCCACTGCACGAGGAGAAGGAATCCGTTTCCCGCAGCATCCATCCATTCCATCGCTTCCACCACACCGTCAGGCGCACGCGCTGTTACACGCAACGTCGGCGCCGGTTGATCGACCGCCTGGTGGTGGGAAGAATTTACGTCTTCTCTTGTCAGTGCATCAGAGAGAAGTGATTTCGCAACAATACTGACCTGGTGAAAACTGTCGCCGCCGTTGGTTTTTCCGTGTCCCGTGATCCCGGCTTGGGGCAAGTCGACGATCAGCGAACCTCCCAGGGCGACATTGACGGCCTGGAGACCACGGCAGATGCCGAGGATGGGAAGATGAAGCTTCAACGCCGCTTCAATCGCCC
>JAADGX010000141.1 GCA_013152135.1 Chlorobiota bacterium | reverse complement strand
CTTCACGTCAATTCCGCGAAAGCGGGAATCCATGATTCCGTTTTCCGCAGTTCGACCGTGCCCCTTCCCCGCAAGGGTCGTATCACAACGGGGATTCTATCAGTGTCGCGGGATCAAGAATGAGCGTATCCGTCGCCTTCACGTCATTCCCGCGAAAGCGGGAATCCATGATTCCGTTTTCCGCAGTTCGACCGTGTCCCTCAATCCATGCTGTTTTTCTTTTTTGGTGCAATCATGCAGTGTCTCCTCGTAACCTGGTTCCTCGTGTTTATCGTCATCGCTCCCTCGGTCCTGGCCCAGACGGTCCTGGATTCGCTCTACCCGCCGCCCAGGCAGGCGTACGTACGCCCGCTGTACTCGGCCATGTTTTCCATCCATCCGTCGCACCGGATTTTCCTCGATCCGCAGGAACCCGCGATGGAATACGCCGCTATTTTCAACGCCCGCCTGCGGAGCCGCGGGCTGGACACGCTTGCAGTGCGGACGTGGCAACCGGGTGACACGGCACGCACGGGCATCGTGCTCGGCGTGGGCAGCGACCTGGTAAACAATCTCCTTGCACGGGTCCCGGACCAGGCGATACGGGTTACGCCGTCGTATCCCGGCCCCGAAGGGTACGTGCTGGACGTGATGCCGCAGCGAGTAATCATCGCGGGTTCCGACGAACGCGGCTTGTACTACGGCATGGACTCCTTCTTTCAACTCCTCGATAAGGGGCTCGATGGAAAATCCATGTTTGTCTGCCGCGTGGTTGATGTCCCGGAATTCCCCGTCCGCTGGTTTTACTACAGCATGAACATCCTGGTGGGAAGCAACATCGACCGGGCCAAGCCGATCTGGGACGCGGCGGCACGGTACCGTCTCAACGGAGTGAACCTGGTCGATTCCAAGTTCAGCCGCCTGACCACGCTGCCGGAAAGGTACTTCGATTCGTTGAAAGCGCTCCGGGAGTACGCCACGCAGCGCCGCATAGATATCGTTCCCGGTGTGATGCCGTTCGGCTATTCCAACAGCTTGCTGGCTCATGATCCAAACCTGGCGTCTGGCATGCCGGTACGGCACCAGCGTTTCCTGATCACGGGTGACACCGCCAGCCTGCTTCCCCGGCTGGACGTATCCATGCCAAACGGCGGTTTTGAGCAGTTCAATGGCAATCGCTTTCCAGGGTTCCTGTTCATCGATGATCCCGGCGCCATCAGCTTCGTCGACACGGTGGTGAAGCATTCGGGCAGGGCCAGCATTCGGTTCCAGGATTTTGCTCGATACGATCCGGATCACGGCCACGGGCGCGTTTCGTACTGGCGGAACGTAACGCCGTTTACCTACTACCGCGTGACGGGTTGGGTGCGGACGGAAAACCTGGCACCCGACGACGTGGTCCGGCTTCTTGTCCTGGGGAATGTTGATTACAACCTGTTTTACTTCGATCCCCGGATTCCACCGACCACCAACGGTTGGCGGAAAATTGAATACGTCTTCAACTCTCTGGAGGCGGACACGGTTGGATTGTACTGGGGAGTGTGGGGCGCGAAATCGGGCAGGATCTGGTGGGACGATCTTGCCCTCGAAGAAATAGCGTTTGTCAACATCCTTCGTCGCCCCGGGACGCCCCTGGTCGTGACCGATCCGAGCCGGGGAAGGGTGTATCGCGAGGGTATCGATTTCGACACGCTGCGCGATCCGTTGTTGGGGCGGGAACCGTACGGCGGCAGCTACCGGCCCCTGCATCGCCCGCCGACGTTTCGTATCCGGCCCGGCGGTGGCCTCGCCAACGGCGATTCCATTCTTGTCTCGTATTACCATGCCATCATCATCAACCGGTATCAGGTCATGATTACCATGTCCGATCCGAGGGTGTACGAAATCGTGGAGAGGGAATTCCGGGTCATGGACAGCGTGCTCCACGCGGATACGTATTTCATGATGCACGACGAGATCCGCGTCATGAACTGGGACGAAGGCGACCGGAGCCGCGGCCTGACGCCCGCGCAGATCCTGGCAGATAACGTGCGGAAGTGCGTGGACATCATTCAGCGCACGCATCCGGGTGCGAACATGTGGGTATGGTCGGACATGTTCGACGAGTATCACAACGCGGTTTCGGGCAACTACTACCTCGTGAACGGTGATCTCCGGGGCAGCGCCGACATGATCCCGGATTCCATCGGTATCGTCAATTGGAACGGGCGCGACGGTATCGTTCAGAACAGCCTTTCCTTTTTCACCTCGAAGGGGTTTCGCCAGATTTCCGCGCCGTACTATGATCGCGATGAAAACCAAATTCGACGATGGAAGGAGTGGACAAGGGAAGTGCCGGATTTCCACGGCATGATGTACACGACGTGGCAGCGGAAATACACGCACCTTCCGGCGTTCGGATATTACGCGTGGAACCACGCGCCCCATGTTTACCATGCTCCGCCGCTCACGTTCATGCCCGGCAGCGACCTGGCGGTCGATGTTCGTGTAACGGGCGATCCCTGGGACAGCAACTGGAGCCTGGAACGCCTGGAGGTGAAGTGGCGGACACGGCCGGGCAACGCGTTCTCCACGATTTCCCTGCCGCCCAAACCCGGTCTTGCGCAGACGGCAATTATTCCTGTTCCCGCCGACGCCCGCTGGCTCCAATGGTACATCGAGGCGAAAGACAACCGCGGCTGGACGACGAAGGTTCCTCTGGGAGACAGCGTGTACTATTCGCTGGGTTCTCTCGTCACGGAAGTCCAGGCACGTAAACCCGCACGGGCGTTCATCCTTTATAACGTCTATCCGAATCCTGTCGGAACGGACAACGTCCTCCATCTGGAATGGTACGCGGGCGAGCCCGGCGCGGGACGGGTCGTTGTCCAGGACATGCTGGGGCGCACATGTATGAACGGCGTGTTGTCGTTTTCCATTCCCGGCTTGCAGGAAAAGCGGCTGGATGTTTCTGCTCTGGGGCGGGGGATGTATATCGTCGTGGTTCAATGGAACGACCGGGTTGCCGTGCGACGATTCGTGAAATAATTCAGGCCGAGATACATCCAGGCCGAGGTAAGAGGGAA